>JARRNI010000106.1:0-12848 GCA_037385125.1 Pseudolabrys sp. | reverse complement strand
CGATGTAGCGCTCGGCCCAGGCCGCGATCACGTCCGCCGCATAGGCCGCGTCGCCCTTGCGGCTGAGCAGATGGTCGGCGCCGTCGAGCGAGACGAAGCTCTTCGGGTGCTTCGCCGCCATGAAGATATGCGAGGCGTTGTTGATACCGACGATGTCGTCGGTGGGCGAATGGAAGATCAGCAGGGCCTTGCGCAGGTTCGCCAGGCATTCGTGCAGGCGATTCTCCGCCACGTCGTCGAGGAACTGGCGCTTGATCCTGAACGGCCGCCCGGCGATCTGCACCGCCACCTCGCCCTGTTCGCGAATCTTGGCCACGTCGTCCTTCAGCAGGTTGGCGACGTGCGAAGGGTCGCAGGGCGCTGCGATGGTGACCACCGCACGCGCTTCCGGAATGCGATGCGCGGCCGCCAGCACCGCGGCGCCGCCCAGGCTGTGGCCGATCAGGATGGCCGGCGCCATCTTGCTGTTGCGCATGTGGTCGGCGGCGGCCACCAGGTCGTCCACGTTGGACGAGAAATGCGTGTTGGCGAACTCGCCCTCGCTGTGGCCGAGCCCGGTGAAGTCGAAGCGCAGCGCCGCGATGCCGTGCACCGCCAGCCGCTCGGCGATCGTCCGGGCGGCGCGGATATCCTTGCCGCAGGTGAAGCAGTGGGCGAACAGCGCATAGGCGGTCGGCTCGCCCAGCGGCAGGTCGATCACGCCGGCCAGCATCTCGCCCTTTGCATTGGGAAACTCGAACCGCTCGCTGCGCATGGCCGTGACCTTTCCATTCGTCATTCCGGGGCGCGGCCGAAGGCCGCGAACCCGGAATCCATAATCCCTGCTGCGGCGTATGGATTCCGGGCTCGCCGCCATAGCGCGTCGAAGACGCGCGTAAACGCGATTATGGCGGCGCCCCGGAATGACAAAGCCTCTACTCCCGCCCCCCGATATGCCTGCGCCGGATGCGCCGCACCAGCCACCAGATGGCGAGCACCGCCACCGGCACGAAGGCCGCCGTGGCCAGCGTCACGTTCACGCGCGCGCCTGCCTCGTGCAGGCCCTTCATCAGATAGCCGAACAGGCCGACCACGTAATAGCTCACCGCGCCTACCGACAGCCCCTCGACCGTGGTCTGCAGCCGCAGTTGCAGCCGCGTGCGCTCGTTCATCGACTTCAGGAGATCGCGGTTCTGCCGCTCCAGCTCCACGTCGACCTTGGTGCGCAGCAGATTGGCCGCGCGCGCGAGCTTCTCCGACAGCGTCGCCTGCCGCTCCTCCGTGGCCGCGCAGGTGCGCATGGCCGGCTGCATGCGCCGCGTCAGGAACGAGGTCCAGGTGGGATATCCCGCCACCCGCCGCTCGCCGATGACGTTCAGCCGCAGTTGTACGATGTCGTTATAGGCGCGGCTGGCGCCGAAGCGGAACAGGCTGGCCGCCGCGCCCGCTTCCAGTTCGCCGGCGAGCTCGGTCAGTTCGTCGAGCAGGCGGTGGTTGTCCACCAGCTCCTCGGCATGGCGCATCTCGTCGGTCACCTCGGCGAGCCGCGCCTCGATGCGGTTGATCGTGGGTGCCAGGCTCTGCGCCGTCGGCAGGCCGAGCAGCGCCAGGGTGCGATAGGTATCCAGCTCGATCAGCCGCTGCACCAGCGCGCCGGCGCGGCCGGGGCCGAGGCCGCGGTCGATGACCAGGATGCGCACGAAGCCGGTGGCGTCGGCGCGGAAATCGGTGGCATAGAGCGCATCGCCGTCGGCGTTCTCCGCCACCGCCAGGCTGGCGCGGTCGAACAGCTGCTCGGGCGCGATTTTCTTGTCCTGGTCTGCCATCAAGTGCAGGTCGAGCGCCACCAGCACCGGGCCCGGCTGTGGCAGCGAGCCCATGGGCGCGGCCAGCGACGAGGCGGTGGGGTGAAATGGCACGTCGCCTTCCGACGGCAATTCCCAGGTATAGGTGGTGAATTCGGAATGCTGCTCCCAGCGCAGCGTGGCGCCGCTCAACGCCACGCGGTGGTGCCTGGCGGCGGGCTTGAGCGCATCGAGTCCGCGCCGCTCGCAGAAATCGGCGAGCGCGGCGCGGTCGCGCTTGGCGGCCTCGCCGCCGGTATAGAAGGCGAAATGCAGGATGCGGCGCGGCGTCTCGATAGCCGTGAACGGGCGGGCGTGCACCTCGCTCAGGATAGCCGCGCGCAGGGCATGCGGGGAAAGCCGCGCGCCCTCGTTGATGGTGACTTCCGCCGTCATCCCCATCCGGGTGGCATGGGCGCGGATGTTTGGCAAGCGGTCGGCCCGGCTGGCCCTGATTTTGCTTGAGCACGGCCAGTGACCTCATGAAGCGACCATGCCGACGCATAAGGAGCAAGCCATGACCCGCGCTCAGATCACCGAGAAGCTTCTCGACATCAAGCGCGAGAAGGAATGGACGTGGAAATACATCTGCGAGCAGATCGGCGGCATGTCGCCGATCCTGGTCACCGGTGCGGTCCTGGGCCAGATGAAAATGACCAAGCCGCAGGCGGCCAATGTCGCGAAATTGTTCGGCCTGTCCAAATCCGAGCAGGTCCTGCTCAACGAAGTGCCGATGCGCGGTACGCCGATGCCGCCCACCGACCCGCTGATCTACCGCTTCTACGAGCTTATCATGATCAACGGCCCGGCGCTCAAGGCGCTGATCGAGGAGGAATTCGGCGACGGCATCATGTCGGCCATCGACCTCGACATGGAGGTGGGCCGCGTCAGCGATCCCAAGGGCGACCGCGTCAAGCTCGGCATGACCGGCAAGTTCCTGCCGTACAAGTATTACGGCGCCACCGGCAACGACCTGGCGCTCGGTCTGAAGGAGGTGTGAAAAGCCTTGAGACCTCGCCTAAACCCAGGACGATCCAGTACTCACTGCGCTCTCCGTTATGCCCCGCTGGAGTCCGCACCCTTGCAGGCGCGTGCGGGGCATGCCGCTAATTTTGCGGCGCCGGTTTCGGCTTTGCCGTCCGCTTCCGCGCCGCCGGCTTCTTCTTCGCCGCGCTAGCCGTACCTGGCGCGCTCGCCTCAGCCTCCATCAGCACCTGCGGTCCGATATCGGCAATCTTGTTGGTGCCGGTGAGCGCCATGGTGAAGCTCAGTTCGTTCTTCAATATCTCGATGGCGCGCTTGACCCCCGGCTTGCCGCCGGCGCCCAGACCGTAGATATACGCACGCCCGACTAGGCAGGCGCGCGCGCCCAACCCCAGCGCGCGCATGATGTCGGCGCCGGTGCGGATGCCGCCGTCGAACAGCACCTCGATGTCATCACCGACCGCGTCGGCGACGGCCGGCAGCGTCGAGATCGACGAGGGCGCGCCGTCGAGCTGGCGGCCGCCGTGGTTCGACACCACCAGCGCGTCGGCGCCGAGCTTGACCGCGGTCTTGGCGTCCTCGACGTCCATGATGCCCTTCAGCACCAGTTTGCCCGGCCAGATCTTCTTGATCCACTCCACGTCTTTCCAGTTCAGCGCCGGATCGAACTGCTGCGCCGTCCAGGCCGCGAGTTGGTTGACGTTCTCCATGCCTTTCACATGGCCGGCCAGATTGCCGAAGGTCTTGCGCTTGCCGTTCAGGATGCTCCAGGCCCAGGCCGGCTTGCTGGCGATGTCGATGACGTTCTTGAGGCGGATGTGTCGCACTTGGCGGCGGTGGCCCGCTGCAGAATGTCCTTGGAAAATTCGCGGTCCTTGATCACGTAAAGCTGGAACCAGAACGGCTTGCCGGTTGCCTGCGCCACGTCCTCGATCGAGCAGATCGACATGGTCGACAGCGTGAACGGGATGCCGGCCTCGTTGGCGGCCTGCGCGCTCAGGATCTCGCCGTCGCCGTGTTGCATGCCGCACAGGCCGATCGGCGCCAGCACGATCGGTGCTGCCGCCTTCTGCCCGACGATAGTGGTCGACAGATCGCGCGCCGACACGTCCACCAGGATGCGCTGGCGCAGCTTGATTGCCTGAAGGTCGCGGCGGTTGGCGCGATAGGTCTCCTCGTTATAGGAGCCGGTATCCACGTAGTCGTAGAAGGCGCGCGGAACCTTGCGGCGGGCAAGCTGCCGCAGGTCCTCGATGCAGGTCATGGTCTTCATTGCGGATTACTCTGGGGAAGTCGGTTGCTCGGCTTTCCGGGTAGCACAGCCGCCGCAGGCCGGCAAAACCGGCGGTGTTCAGCAACCGCTGCGCCTCTCTTGCGCCGGTTTTCCCCGCTCCGGCATGGTGTCCCAGGCCTTAACGGCGTTTCGTAATGATTACTCACAATTTTTGAAGTAAATACACCACCTTGGCCGTATTATAGCTGGCGGCGGGCGTTGCGTGCTGCCGCCGCGCGGGCCGGCGGTTTGGGGCGGTTCAAGCCATTAAACAGGCGTTGTTGAGGGGCGTTCATGGTTCGTCGTTATTTCGGCACCGACGGCATCCGCGGCCGGGCCAACAAGGTGATCACTCCCGATCTGGCCCTCAAGGTAGGGCAGGCGGTGGGGCTCGTGTTCCGCAACGGCGAGCACCGCCACCGCGTACTGATCGGCAAGGACACCCGCCTGTCCGGCTACATGATCGAAAACGCCCTGGTCGCCGGTTTCACCTCGGTCGGCATGGACGTGCTGCTCACCGGCCCGATCCCGACCCCGGCGGTCGGCATGCTGGCGCGCTCCATGCGCGCCGACATCGGCGTGATGATCTCGGCCTCCCACAACCCGTTCGACGACAACGGCATCAAGCTGTTCGGCCCCGACGGGTTTAAGCTTTCCGACGAGGTCGAGAAGGAGATCGAGATCCTGCTCGATTCCGATCTTGGCAATCGCCTGTCCACCGGCACCGATCTCGGCCGTGCCCGCCGCATCGACGGCGTGCAGGACCGCTATATCGAGTTCGCCAAGCTCACTTTGCCCAAGACGGTCAGCTTCGAGGGCCTGCGCGTGGTGATCGACTGCGCCAATGGCGCCGCCTACCGTGTGGCGCCCGGCGCGCTGTGGGAAATGGGCGCCGACGTGGTCCCCATCGGCGTCGATCCCGACGGCTTCAACATCAACAAGGAGTGCGGCTCCACCGACCTCGGCGCGGTCTGTCGCAAGGTGCGCGAGATGCGCGCCGACATCGGCATCGCGCTCGACGGCGACGCCGACCGCGTGCTGATCATCGACGAGCGCGGCCATGTCATCGACGGTGACCAGCTGCTCGCGGTCATCGCCGAAAGCTGGAAGGAAGACGGCCGCCTGGCGCGGCCCGGCGTGATCGGCACCGTGATGTCCAATCTCGGCCTCGAGCGTCATCTCGCCAAGGAGGGCCTCGAGCTCATCCGCACGCCGGTCGGCGACCGCTACGTGCTCGAATACATGCGTGCGCACAGCTACAATCTCGGCGGCGAGCCCTCCGGCCACATCATCATGTCGGACTACACCACAACGGGCGACGGCTTCATCGCGGCGCTGCAGGTGCTCGCCATGGTCAAGCGTCGCGACAAGCCGGTGTCCCAGGTCTGCCACCGCTTCGAGCCGCTGCCACAAGTGCTCAAGAACGTGCGCTACCGCAACGGCAAGCCCTTGGAGGACGCCACCGTCCTCAAGGCCATTGCCGGCGCCGAACAGAAGCTGGGCGGCGGCGGCCGCCTGATCGTGCGCCCCTCCGGCACCGAGCCGGTGATCCGCGTGATGGGTGAGGGCGACGACAAGCTGCTGGTGGAAGCGGTGGTCGATGACGTCGTTTCGGCGTTGACCGAGATCGCTGCCTGATTCGCATGACGCCTGTCTGGCGGCTGCGCCTAAATCCTAAATGACATCTTAAGAACGGCGAATTCGTCCGCGTGGCCTTGGCGTTTGCGCGGCTGCCGCAAAAATTTTTTCATCAAACGGCAAGGTTAAAAATTAGGGTTAAGTGCCGATTAAGAATTCTTTGCCATCGTCCTAATCGCTTCTCGCTTTCCCGCCGCTGGTGACACGGCGCACTCGAAAAAGGACGATGTCATGACTGGTATGCGTCTGAAGATTTCCATGCTGGCGGCGGCGACGCTGCTGGCTGTCAACGCAGCGCATGCCGCTGATCTTGTGCCCCTGCCCCCGCCGCCGCAACCGTGCTGCGACAACTGGTATCTGCGCGGCTACGCCGGCGTCGGCCTCAACGGCAATTACACGCTCGACTATTTGCAGAACCCGGCCAATTCGAGCGACTTTGCCTTCGACTACCAGTCGATCGCAGACACGCCGTTCGTCGGCGGCGCGGTCGGCTACAACTGGAACAACTGGCTGCGCTTCGATGTGTCGGCGGAATATCGGGCGAAAACGCGCGTCTATGCCTTCGGCCATTACACGACGGGCGGTTGGGCTCTCGACACCTATGAGGGAAATCTGGACTCCTGGGTGTTCCTGGCCAACGCCTTCGTCGATCTCGGCACCTGGAACTGCTTCACGCCCTTCATCGGGGCCGGTGTCGGCGGCGCCTATGTCACGCTTGCCGATTTCTCGGACATCAATCCTTCGCTTGCCGGCTTCGGCGTCGGCCGCAATCCGAGCGAATGGAACCTAGCCTACGCCTTCTATGCCGGCGTCTCCTATGAGGTCACTAAGAGCCTCCAAGTCGATCTGACCTACCGCTACCTCAATTACGGGTCGATCACTGACACCGTCGACTGCTTCGGCGGCTGCAATCCCGATTCGTTCAAGTTCGACAATCTGTACTCGAACGACATCATGCTCGGCCTGCGCTGGACCTGCTGCGACGTCGCGCCGCCGCCGCCGCTCGAGACCAGAGGCTGACTTCCATTGGGTCTCGCCCTCGGCAACGCATTCCGCGCTGCCGAGGGCGCAGGGCCCGGGCCCGCTCAAGGTTAACGCCGCATCGGTTTGGTGAAAATTCGTGGTTGAGCGTTGCCTAACGCTACGCAGCGGAGGTGCCGCGAACGTGGTGTCGAGGAGAGCGGCCATGGTCTCGCTGAGGACATTGCTGGTTTCGGCCGCGGCGCTCGCCGTCTTCGGTTCCGCCGCGCAGGCCGCCGGCATATCCAGCGCCGCTGCCGCCGCCAGAAGCGCCGCCGCTGGTCGAGCCGGTTCCTGGCGGCTGGTATTGCGCGGCGATCTCGGCGCCATCTGGGGCGAGCTGGATGGCGCAGAGTCCACGCCTTCCTATACCGATCCGACCGCGAGCACGCTCGGCACCGGCTTCGTTGCCGGCGTGGTGCCGACTACAAGAGCAAGTGGCTGCGCACACCGACCTCACCGTCGATTACACCTCGCGCTGAGATACTCCGGCACCGTTGCTTCGTCCGACGACACCACCGCCAAGGTCGAAGCCGCCACCGTCCTGTTCAACGGCTATCTCGACCTCGGCACCTGGTACCGCGCCACGATCTAAATCGGCGCGGGCGCCGGCGCCACTTGGCCGCGCGTCTACAACTATGCGAGCGCGGCCGCGCCGCCCTTCACCGCCGGTCTTTCCTACGCGCAATGGAATTTCGCCTGGGATCTTACGGCCGGCGTCGGCTATGCCGTCGCGCCCGACTTGATGTTCGATGTCAATTACCGCTACGTGAACTACGGCGACGTAACGACCGCGAGCGATGCGTTCGGGGCCATGACCTTGAAGAGCCTCTACGCCCATGAGGTTCGTATTGGCATCCGTTGGAGCTTCGATGACCAGCCGTTCTCCGGATATTAGGCGCTGCGCGCGCGGCCGCCGCCTTCGCGATGCACGTCCCGGCGGGGGGCTCGGCCGCGCCACGGCGGCGGATCTCGATGGCGCCTATCTGCGCGGTCCCTACGCGCCAGTGGTGGAGGCGCCCGTACGCTGGGACGGCGTCGATCTCGGCGGCCAGATCGGCTATTCTCCAACCTGGGCGGACTTCTCGAAGACGCTCAGTTCCGGCGCCCTGCCCAACATGACCACCGACGGCACGACCAATGGGGGCTTCCTCGGCTACAACTAGCAGACGGACCCGGATCTCGTGCTCGGCCTCGAGCTCGGCTACCCGCGCGCGTCCTCGCTCGATACCAGCAGCAGCGCGGGTGGCAGCAGCCCATCCTATAAGCTGCTCGACTTCGGCACCTTCCGCGCGCGCGCCGGCTACGCGTTTGGCCAGTTCCTGCCCCATGCCGAGGTCGGCCTCGGCGTCGGCCGCATCGACTACATCACCCCGTCGACGAGCCACGACAATGCCTATGCGCTCGCCTTCGTCGGCGGCCTGGGCATCGACGTCGCCCTGATGCCCCACGTGTTCCTGCGTGGGGAATGGGAATACGCCTATTTCACGCCGGTAAGCTCGACCCCCAGCAGCGTCAATACGGCGCGGGTCGGCCTCGGCATCCGCTTCTAGCGGCCGGCGTCCTTCCTCTTCTCCGACATTGCAGTTGACTGCGGCCTGAGAGTCGCCTATCTCCGCCAGTGGGACACCCCTCCCCAACGAGGGGCGCCTATCTGGAAGGGTAGATAAAATGACAGACGTAAAGCCCGGCGTGCGGCCGGTCATTCCGCATTTTTCTTCCGGCCCCTGCGCCAAGCGCCCCGGCTGGAACCTGCAAGCCCTCACCGATGCAGCTTTAGGCCGCTCGCACCGATCCAAGATCGGCAAGGCCAAGCTCAAGCGCGCCATCGATCTCACCCGCGAGGTTCTCCAAGTTCCCGCCGACTACCGCATCGGCATCGTGCCGGCCTCCGACACCGGCGCGGTGGAAATGGCGCTGTGGTCGCTGTTGGGCCCGCAGCCGGTCACCATGCTGACCTGGGAGTCGTTCGGCGAAGGCTGGGTCACCGACGTCGAGAAGCAGTTGAAGCTCAAGGACGTGACGACCTTGCGCGCGCCGTACGGCAAACTGCCCGATCTCGCCAAGGTCGATTTCAACAGCGACGTGGTGTTCACCTGGAACGGCACCACTTCCGGCGTGCGCGTGCCGAACGGCGACTGGATCGCCGCCGACCGCGCCGGCCTCACCATCTGCGACGCCACCTCGGCTGCGTTTGCGCAGAAGCTCGACTGGGGCAAGCTCGATGTCGTCACCTTTTCCTGGCAGAAGGCGCTCGGCGGCGAAGCCGCGCACGGCATGCTCATCCTGGGCCCGCGCGCGGTCGAGCGGCTGGAGACTTACAAACCCGCCTGGCCGCTGCCTAAAATCTTCCGCCTGACCAAGGGCGCCAAGCTTAACGAAGGCATTTTCGCCGGCGAGACCATCAACACGCCGTCCATGCTATGCGTGGAGGATTATCGCGACGCGCTCGAATGGGCCAAGAAGGCCGGCGGCCTCGCCGCCACCGTCAAGCGCTCCGACACCAACGCCAAGGCAGTCGCCGATTGGGTCAGGCGCACGCCGTGGATCGATCATCTTGCCGTTGAGCCGGCGCAGCGATCCAATACCTCGGTGTGCCTGAAGGTGGTCGATCCGGCGGTGACGGCGCTCAGCCCCGACGCGCAGGCCGCCTTCGCCAAGAACCTGGCCGGGCTGCTGGAAAAGGAAGGCGTCGCCTACGACATCGCCAACTACCGCGACGCCCCGCCGGGGCTGCGCATCTGGTGCGGCGCCACGGTGGAGGCGAGCGACGTCGAGGCGCTCACGCCCTGGCTCGACTGGGCCTTCGCGCAAGCCAAAGCCGCGCTGCCCAAGGCGGCGTAGGCAAATTTATCGCCGCACATTCAGATGTCATGCCCCGCGAATGCGGGGCATCCAGTAACCCCAGAGGTTCAGGTCTATCGCAAGCGCCATCATGTGCTGGATCACCCGCCTTCGCGGGTGATGACAGCAGCGGGTGTTGCGCCATGATTGGATAACAACATGCCCAAAGTCCTCATCTCCGACTCCCTCTCTCCCGCCGCCGTGCAGATCTTCAAGGACCGCGGCATCGAGGTCGACTTCCAGCCCACGCTCGGCAAGGACAAGGAGAAGCTCGCCCAGGCGGTCGACGGCTTCGACGGCCTCGCCGTCCGCTCGGCCACCAAGGTGACGCCGAAGATTCTCGATCAGGCCAAGCACCTGAAGGTGATCGGCCGCGCCGGCATCGGCGTGGACAACATCGACATGATCGCCGCCACCGCCAAGGGCATCATCGTGATGAACACGCCCTTCGGCAATTCCATCACCACCGCCGAGCACGCCATCTCGCTGATGCTGGCGCTGGCGCGCCAGATCCCGGAAGCCGACGCCTCCACCCGCGCCGGCAAGTGGGAGAAGAACCGCTTCATGGGCGTGGAGATTTTCGGTAAGACGCTCGGCGTCATCGGCTGCGGCAATATCGGCTCCATCGTCGCCGACCGCGGGCTCGGCCTGAAGATGAAGGTGATCGCCTTCGACCCCTTCCTCTCGCACGAGCGCGCCTTTGATATCGGCGTGGAGAAGGTTGAGCTCGACGAGCTGTTCAAGCGCGCCGACTTCATCACGCTGCACACGCCGCTCACCGACAAGACCCGCAACATCATCGACGGTGCGGCGCTCAAGAAGATGAAGAAGGGCGTGCGCATCGTCAATTGCGCGCGCGGCGGGCTGGTCGACGAGGCGGCCATGGTGGAGGCGCTCACCTCCGGCCATGTCGCCGGCGCCGCTTTCGACGTGTTCACGAAGGAGCCGGCGACCGAAAACCCGCTGTTCGCGCTGCCCAACGTGGTGTGCACGCCGCATCTCGGCGCCGCCACGTCCGAGGCGCAGGAGAACGTCGCGCTGCAGGTCGCTGAACAGATGTCGGAATACTTGCTGCGCGGCGCCATCACGAACGCGATCAACTTCCCCTCGATCAGCGCCGAGGAGGCGCCCAAGCTGAAGCCGTTCGTGACGCTGGCCGAGAAGCTCGGCTCCTTCGCCGGCCAGCTCACCGAGAACCCGATCAAGGAATTGCAGATCACCTACGAGGGCCACGTGGCGCAGATGAACACGCGCGCGCTCACTTCCGCTGTGCTCGCCGGCTTGCTTCGCCCCATGCTTGGCGACGTCAACGTGGTGTCGGCGCCGGTGGTGGCGCGCGAGCGCGGCATGGCGGTGGAGGAGGTAACCCGTGAGGCGGAAAGCGACTACGAGAGCCTGATCACCGTGACGGTGACCACGGAGAAGCAGACGCGTTTCGCCTCCGGCACCGTGTTCGCCGACGGCCGCCCGCGCCTCGTCAACATCAAGGGCATCCGCATGGACGCGGAGTTCGCGCCCTCGATGATCTACATCACCAATCTTGACAAGCCCGGCTTCATCGGCAAGTTCTCCTCCACGCTGGGCGAGGCCGGCATCAACATCGCCACCTTCCATGTCGGGCGCGAGGCACCCGGGGCCAATGCGGTGTCGCTGATTGAGATCGACGGCGAGTTGCCGGAAAAGGTCCTCGAGCAGGTGCGCGCGCTGCCGCAGGTGCAGCAGGCCAAACCGCTGCATTTTTAGAGGCATCATTTTGCGGGCCATGCCCACTGGGCATGGCCCGCAAAGGCGATATCAACGCTAATGGTTCCGGGCAGGAAATGGTGGAATGGGTAATCCCTTTTCCAGCTCGATATCGAAGGCGGTTATCGTATAGCCCATGATGGCATAGAGGCCGCAGAGTACGACAAGTTCGACGATGCCGGCATTGCCGTGGACGTCGATGAAGCGCTGCTGCACTGTGGCTGAGATTGGTCGTTTGGCCACGACCGCGTCGACCGCCTCGAGCGCGGCCCTCGATGCGTCGGGCAAGCTATCGGGCACTTGCCCGGCCGTGAGCGCGTCGATCACGTCCTGACTGATTCCGGCCAGCTCTGCCGGCCGCTGGTGGTGGGACCACTCGTAGCCATATCCCTGTCGGGCGGAAAACCGCAGGATTATCAATTCGCGCACGGCATCGGGCAGCACGCCATGGAACCGCAGATGCTCGCCTAATGCGCCCACTTTCGCCGCCACGCCCGGATTGTTAAACATGCGCACGTAGACGTCGCCGAGTTGAGCGCGGCCCTCGGCATGCGCGCGCGCTGAGGCCATGTGATCGAATGTTTCACGGTCCGCGCCTTTCAGGGTGGCCGTGGGGTCGGGCAATGCGGCCATCAATCGTTGTCCTCCCATTCGTGCTGGCGTTCACGCCACACTTTCACCGGCGTCGGGTAAGTCTTGTCGATATGGAGATCCAGCAGGTACGGACCGGCGGCGCTGAGCGCGCGACCGACAGCCGCGGCGATGTCGTCGGGCTTGTCCACGCGCTCGCCGTCGCCGCCCATCGAACGTACAAAGGCCACCCAATCGATGCCGGGAATATCGGTGAGGCGTTCCGGACCGGGCCCCATTGCCGAAGCGCGGTAGTAGATGTTGCCGTAGGACCGGTTGTTCATCAGCGCGATGACGAGCGGCACCTTCTCACGTGCCGCCGTATGCATCTCCATGCCGTGCATGAGCATGCAGCCGTCGCCGGTGGCGACCATCAGTGGCCGCTCCGGGCGGGCCAGCTTGGCGCCGATGCCGAGCGGGATGGCCCCGCCCATCGGTCCGAGATTGGTTAGCGAGAAATGAGTGCAAGGCTCGCGGACATCCCAATACTCGGCAAACCAGGCTCGGTGCGCGCCGGAGTCCACACATAAGACGCCGTTGTCAGGGAAGGCGGCGCGCAGCTCTGCAACTACGCGGGCCGGATGCATGGGAACGGCGTCGCTCTTGGTGTCTTTCGGGCTATATTGACGCGGCCCCTGGGCGCGAATCTGCGCAAGGAATGCGCGTCGCTTTGCGCGCCCGGCTTCCAGTCCCGCCGCGCCTTTGATAGCCGCCAGGCGCTGCAATGCTTCCGCGGCGTTGCCGACTATCGCCACTTCGTTGGGCCAGGTGCGACCGATCAGCAACGGGTCGGCATCGATATGGATCAACGCGTTCGACGGCAGCATTTTCGGATCCCATTGCATCGTGTCGCGTTGCGACAGGCCGGAGCCGATGACGAGCAGGATATCGGT
>JARRNI010000105.1:0-12302 GCA_037385125.1 Pseudolabrys sp. | reverse complement strand
CAGGAGGACAGTGGCATGACGACATCGCCGGGCACACTTGACGGCAAGGTGGCAATTGTGACCGGTGCGAGCGCCGGCATCGGGCGCGCGATTGCGTGTCTGTTCGCGGCGGAAGGCGCGAAGCTCGTGATAACCGCGCGCGGTCGCGACCGCCTTGATGCAGTCGCTGACGGAATCGCGGAGGCGGGCGGCACGGTCGTGGCACTGCCGGGCGACGTTAGCGAAGAAAGCCACGCCCGCACGCTAGTCGAGGAAGCAACCGGCCGTTTCGGCGGGCTCGATATCGCCGTCAACAATGCCGCGGCAATTGGGCCGCTGGGCGCCACGCCCGAGATTGCGACGCTGGATTGGAGCGCGACGCTCGATGCGAATCTGACCAGCGGATTTCTTGCCGCCAAGTATCAAGTGCCGGCGATGCTGGCGCGCGGTGCAGGGTCCCTGATTTTTGTCGCCTCTTTCGTCGGTTACACCGTGGCGATGCCGGGGGTTGCCGCTTATGCGGCGAGCAAGGCCGGGCTGATTGGCCTGATGAAATCATTGGCGGTCGAGTTCGGCCCGCGCGGACTGCGTGTCAACGCGCTGCTGCCGGGAGGCACCCAGACTGCGATGGCGGACGTGTTCGCGCCGAACGAGGACGCCAAGGCATTTGTCCGCAATCTGTTCACGCTCAAGCGGATCGCGGCGCCGGAAGAGCAGGCGCAGGCGGCGCTTTTTCTCGCCTCCGACAAGTCGAGCTTCGTCACCGGCAGCGCCATGCTGGCCGATGGCGGCGTTTCGATCAACCGCACCTGAGCCGGCGTTTGGCGGCGCGGACTCTCGGGCTAGTATCGAAGCCATGATCGACCACGTCTCCGTCGCCGTGCGCGACCTCGCCGCCGCCACGGCTTTCTACGAGGCGGTGCTTGGTGCCCTCGGCTTTACACGGCTGGAGACACGCCCGGCCACCGTCGGCTTCGGCAAGCAATACGCCGAATTCTGGCTCAACCTGCGCAGTGAGATGACCCCGGCCACGCCGAACAGCGACGCGCATGTCGCCCTGCGCGCGCGCTCGACCGAGATGGTCGACGCCTTCCACGCCGCCGCACTCGCCGCCGGCGGCGCCAGCGACGGCGCGCCGGGGCCTCGTCCGCAGCACGGCGAGGGCTACTACGCCGCCTTCATCCGCGACCCTGACGGCAACCGCGTGGAGGCGGTGACGTTCGTGAAGGCAGCCGGTTGACGATTACGATACCGATGGGCTCGGCGGTGAAGCGGCGCTCTTCACCCTCCCCTGGAGGGGGACGGTCGGCGAGCATCGAAGATGCGAGCCGGAGTGGGGTCACCTGTGTGCCCTCCAGGGGAGGGTAAAGGTTACAACCGCTCCGCATCCGCCGCGCTCATCTTCTTGGCTTCCTCGGGTACGGTTTCGACCGCTTTCATCAGCATCGGCAGGATGTCCTCCACGCGGTCCGCCACCAAGAGGTCGAAAGAGAACTCTTTCTTGATGAACTGCAGTGCCCGCATGTGGTCAAACAGCGCGCACAGCGGCTCCCAGAACCCTTCGATATTGGCGACCAGCACCGGCTTCCGGTGGCGGCCGAGTTGCGCCCAGGTGAGCTGCTCGACCAGTTCCTCCAAGGTGCCGACGCCGCCCGGCAGGGCCACGAAGGCGTCCGCCATCTCGAACATCTTCTGTTTGCGCTCGTGCATGTCGCGGGTGACGATCAGGTCCTGCACGTCCGGTCGCGCGTGCTCCTGCGCCACCAGAAACTCGGGGATGATGCCGTGCACCTCGCCGCCGTTACGCAGCACGGCCTGCGAGACCTCGCCCATCATGCCGACGGAACCCCCGCCATAGACCAGGCCGACGCCGTCCCTGGCGAGGATTTCACCGAATTCGCGGGCCGCTTGCACATAGGCCGGGCTGGTGCCCGGGCTGGAGCCGCAATAAACGCAGATTCGACTGATTTTGCTCGTTTTATCGATTTTGTTCATGGCCATCGATGTGCGCCCCGCATGTGGCGCCGTCAAGACAACTGCTGAAATCCCTTGTGGTAGCCGCCCCTTATGCCGCCGGCCCGGGTGATTACCGGCCGCAAACCGCCTATATCAAAGCCCCATGAGCCCTCGCCATCGTTCCCACTACCCGCCGCCCGAGCCGGGCGTCTCCGCCAGCCGCGGCGCGCTGTTTTCCACCATCGTCCATCTCTGGCCCTATATCTGGCCGGCCGACCGGCGCGACCTCAAGCTGCGCGTGGTTTTCGCTGTATTGCTGCTGGTGGCCGCCAAGCTGGCGACCATCGCGGTGCCCTTCACCTACAAATACGCCATCGACGCACTGGCCGGCACCGGCGAGCCCGCCGCCGGCTGGCTCGGCTGGGTGGTGGCGGCGCCCATCGCCATGACCCTAGCCTACGGCGGCATGCGCATCCTGATGGGCGCGCTCACGCAGGGGCGCGACGCGGTGTTCGCCAAGGTGGCCATGCACGCGGTCCGGCGGCTCGCCTATCTCACCTTCGTGCACATGCACGCACTGTCGCTGCGCTTCCATCTCGAGCGCAAGACCGGCGGGTTGACCCGCGTGCTCGAACGCGGCCGCAACGCCATCGAGACCATCGTGCGCATGGTGATCCTGCAGCTCGCCCCCACCATCATCGAGGTCTCGCTCATCACCGTCGTGCTGATGTGGAAGTTCGACTGGCGCTACGTGGCGGCAATTGTCGGCACGGTCGCGCTCTACATGGCCTGGACCTACAACGCTACTGAATGGCGCATCGGCATCCGCCGCCGCATGAACGAGAGTGACAACGACGCCAATGTGAAGGCGATCGACTCGCTGCTCAATTACGAGACCGTGAAATATTTCGGCGCCGAGACGCGCGAAGCCTCTCGCTACGACCGCGCCATGGCGCGCTACGAGGATGCCAGCGTCAAGTCCTACACCTCGCTCACCGTGCTCAATGCCGGGCAGGCTGTGATCTTCACCGCCGGGCTCGCCGCCGCCATGGTGATGTGCGCCTACGAGGTGCGCGCCGGCAGCAAGACGGTCGGCGATTTCGTGCTGATCAACGCCATGATGATCCAGCTCTACCATCGATTCTCAAGCGCGAGCCGGAAATCAAAGACGCAGCCGACGCGCGGCCGTTGCAGGTCAAAAACGGCGACATCCGCTTCGAGAACGTCACCTTCGCTTACGAGGCCGAGCGCCCGATCCTGAAAGGAGTCAGCTTCGAAGTGCCGGCCGGCAAGACCGTAGCGGTGGTCGGCCCCTCCGGCGCCGGCAAGTCGACCATCTCGCGGCTCTTGTATCGCTTCTATGATCTTTCCGGCGGCCGCATCCTCGTCGACGGCCAGGACATCGCCCATGTCACGCAAGGCTCGTTGCGGGGCGCTATCGGCATGGTGCCGCAGGACACCGTGCTGTTCAACGACACCATCCGCTACAACATCCGCTACGGCCGCTGGGAGGCGAGCGACGCCGAGGTGGAAGAGGCCGCGCGCTTGGCCCAGATCGACGGTTTCATCCGCATGTCGCCCAAGGGCTATGACACGGAAGTGGGCGAGCGCGGCTTGAAGCTTTCGGGCGGTGAAAAGCAGCGGGTGGCGATCGCCCGCACCATCCTGAAAGGACCGCCGATCCTGCTGCTCGATGAGGCGACCTCCGCCCTCGACAGCCACACCGAGAAGGAAATCCAGGACGCCCTCGAGCGCGTCTCGTCCGGCCGCACCACACTGGTGATCGCGCACCGGCTTTCGACCATCGTCGGCGCCGACGAGATCATCGTGCTCGACCAGGGAGAGATCGTCGAGCGCGGCACCCATACGCAGTTGCTCGCCCGCCACGGCCTCTATGCCAGCATGTGGAACCGTCAGCGTGAGGCGGAAGAGGCGCGCGAGAAGCTCGCGCTCGCCGGCGAGGAGCGCGAAGCGCCCAACCGCAACCCGCCGCCGGTCGTGGACGAAGGCGAGGGGCGCGACGCCGAGTCGCTCGACGACGTACCTGCGGACGCTGCCGAGTAGGGTGGTCAAACGCGCAATCAGGGGGAAATTTGTCTGGCATCAACAATGAAGCCAACAAAGGGGGAGGAGAGCGATGTGCGCCTTGAGTATGGCGAACCCGGTCTTGGTGACCTAAATGATCGCCCCCGCGCTCATGATCCTGAAGATCATGGACCAGGGCTGGATGACGGTCTATCGGATGATGAAGATCGACGCCGGTCTGGTGAATCCGGAAGATATCAGGGCCAGACCGTTCAACCGCAATCCGCGGCCCGAGCAGATCGAGCTCAACGACCATGTCGACCGCTCGCCCCGGATGCAGCGCAACGACCTGGAGAATATCCCGGCCTTCCTGGCCCACGGGTTGATCTTCGTGGCGGCCGCGCCCTCCTATCTCCTGGCCAATATCCTGATGTACACTTTCGTCGGCGCGCGTCTTTTGCACACGCTCGCTTATGCGACCAAGCAAAGCCACGATGTCCCCGCGACCTTCTACACGATCGGCTTGGTGGTGGGCCGCGCTGCGCGCTAGCGCTACGGCTGCGTCGCCATGAAATGCGCCAGCGCCTTCATGTCGTCCTCGTCCAGCGGATAAGTCGCGTCCCCCATGGAGGCGACGCCGGAGCCAACCCGCGCGCCCGACTTGAAGTCGTGCAGCGCCTTCAGCAGCACGTCCTCGCGCTGGCTGGCTAGCCGCGCCGAGGAGCGGTAGCCTTCGAACTTGTCGTAATGGCATGAGGCGCAGTGCTGCTGCTTGGCGATCATCTTGCCTTTCTGCGCCAGCGCATCGTCCGCCCCGGTGGGCGCCGGTTTGGGCGGCGGTAGTGAAGCGTAATAGGCGCCAAGATTGCGGATGTCTTTGTTCTTCAACGCCTCGGCGATCGGCTGCATCACCTTGTCCTTGCGCGCGCCGTTGCGGAAATACACGAGCTGCCATTGCACGTATTCGTCGGGCTGGCCGGCGAGTGAAGGCGTAAGCTTGGTCGTCGAGACGCCGTTTTCACCGTGGCAGCCCGCGCAGGCCTGGGCCAGTTCCTTGCCGGCCTTGATATCCGCCGCCCGCGCGCGCCCGGCAGCGGCGAGCGGAGCGAGCAGTGCAAGCGCGAAGCAGAAAATCCGGACTGCCTTCATATCCTTAAAAAGCTCGCAGGGCCTAGCCGTCGGCGTTCGATCGGAAGGCGCGGCTGGGCACGGTTACCGTGCGACAATGTCACGAGAAAGTTGCGGGTCCAAGCCGCCGGCTTGGACCCGCAGCAGATCGGACGAGGGCCGCGCCCGAAACGAGCGGGTGCGGTCCTCGCGATGGATCACTTGTGATAGCTGATCCGGTAGATGGAGCCGGTGAAGTCGTCCGACACCATGAGCGAGCCGTCCTTGGCAACCAGCACGTCGTTTGGCCGGCCGCGGTACTTGCCGTCGGAGCCGATCCAGCCGGAGGCGAACACCTGCTGCTTGGCGTTCTTGCCATCGGGATCGACCGTGACTCGCTCCAGCCGCCCGCCCTGGAACTCGTGGCGGTTCCAGGAGCCGTGCTCGGCAATGATGATGTTGTTCTTGTACTCGGCCGGGAACATGTTGCCCGTGTAGAACTTCATCCCGAGCGGGGCCACGTGGGCGCCGAGCTTGAGCACAGGCGGCGAGAACTCGGAGCACTTGTGCCCCATGGCGAATTTCGGATCCGGAATGTCGCCTTCGTGGCAGTGCGGGTAGCCGAAGTTCTCGCCCAGCTTGGTGACGTGGTTGAGCTTGTCGCTCGGCTTGTTGTCGCCGAGCCAGTCGCGGGCGTTCTCGGTGAACCAGTAATCGCCGCTGCGCGGATCGACGTCGCCGCCGACGCTGTTGCGCACGCCGAGCGCTACGATCTCAGCGAGGCCGTGCGCCGGATCAACGTGGCGGATCTGGGCCGTCGAGGTGGGCGGCAGGCAGACGTTGCAGGGCGGCCCGAACGGCACATAGAGCCAGCCGTTTTTGTCGAATACCAGGTATTTCCAGCCGTGCGGAACGTAGGGCGGCATGTCGTCATAGACGACCTTACCCTTGCCCATGTTGTCGAGGTTGGCCTCGGCATTGTCGTATTTGGTGATCTTGTTGATGTCGACGACGTAGAGCGCGCCGTTGCGGAACGCGACGCCAGTCGGGGCCTGCATTCCCTTGAGCACAGTCTTGACCTCGTGCTTGCCGCCCGTGTTGGTCACCGCGAACACCTTGCCGACCCCGAACCAGGAGCCGACGAACAGCGTGCCGTTGTCGCCGAAAGCCATCTGGCGTGCGGCCGGCACCCGCGCATACAGCTCGATCTTGAAGCCGCCCGGCAGCTTGATGTCCTTGAGCATGGCCTTGACTTCATCGTCGGTGAAGCCAGTGGGCGGCGGCAGCGTATTGGCGACCGCGGTGCCCTTCTGCGCCTCGGTCTGGTCGCCCATGAACCAGTCGGCCGGCGGATGCAGCCAGAACTCCTTGGTGTTCGAATTGTAGTGGATGAGTTTGTCTTTGTCCTTGCCCTTCGCCTTGTCCTTGTCGGCGGCGTGGGCGCCGGAAGCAAACACGAATCCCGCGACGGCAGCCGCCGCCACGGCCGCGACGAGCGTCGCCGGGCGTGTCAATCTTGTCAGCCGAACCATTCTCTCTCCTCCCTTGGTCGTTTCCTTATTTGGCCAGCGCGCAGCCGTTGCCCCGGCTCATGCCAGGATCGCCTGTCGCGCTGCAATTGTGTCGTCGGTTTTGTCGCCCCCGACATGACGGCTCGCCGGTGGACTGGCCGTGCCCGACAAATATCGGGCCCGATCAAATCGCTCCGGCGTCTCCCGCCACGATGTCGCCCCTTGTGTCGCCCTTTGCGACCGCGCCGTCGATTGGATGTTGTCTCGTCCAGCGACCGGCCGCTTGTCGAGGCTACGGCACTGTCGAAATCTGTCAAGCTGGCAGCCGGCTTGGTCGCGCGTCGGCCGAAGAGGGCAGGATTTCGTGCTGGCGCGGTGATCACCGCGCGTCGACCTCAGCGCATGAAGTTCCAGAAGTTGTGCGGCAGGGGCTCCGAAAGACTGACGCCCAGGAATGCGCGCGGGGAATCGTCGGTCCGCAGGGTGCTCAATCCCGACGGCTCGGGCGCGCCGGTCTGCCGGGGCTCGTCGGCGTCCAGCGCGACGGAATAATCGCCCAGTTGGATGGACGGCAGCGCGAAATCGGCCTTGCCGCCTTTGGCCTTATCGGCGGCATGACAGGGCGCTGCCCCGGCGCAAAGCGCCAATGCGGAGCCGCAGAGCACGGCCCACACGGAAACGACGCGGCTTTTCACTTTTATTTCCCCGACGGCACGCTCAGCATGAGAGTCGCAGGAGCAGGCCGCGGGCGATTTCATGGGGGTGGCGACCTGGCCTCGCGCTCGCTATATCCGTTCACGTCACGTCAGGGGGTAGGCCGCGAGGCCGGGGCGCTTTCTTCATGTCGATCATCGATTCCATCCGCCGGCAGCTCGTGCCGATCACGCCGGAGGGCTATCCCTTCATCGGCGCCTTTGCGCTGCTGAGCCTGCTGCTGTTCTGGCTGTGGACGCCGCTCGGCTGGCTCGGCAGCGTGGCCACGGCGTGGTGCGCCTATTTCTTCCGCGACCCGCCGCGGGTGACCCCGGTGCGCGACGGGCTGGTGGTGGCGCCGGCCGACGGGCGGGTGAGCCAGATCACCACCGCGGCGCCGCCGCACGAGCTAGGCCTGAGCGACACGCCGCTGCCGCGCGTCTCGATCTTCATGAGTGTGTTCGACTGCCATGTGAACCGCAGCCCGGTCGCCGGCCAAGTCGAGAACATCGTCTACCAGCCTGGCAAGTTCTTCAACGCTGACCTCGACAAGGCGAGCGCCGACAACGAGCGCAATTCGCTTGTTGTCGCCTCCGCCGGCAGCCGCATCGGCGTGGTGCAGATCGCGGGGCTGGTGGCTCGGCGCATCGTCTGCTTCGTCCGCATCGGCCAGTCCGTCGGTGCCGGCGAGCGCTTCGGCATGATCCGATTCGGCTCGCGGCTTGACGTGTATCTGCCGGATGGCATCGCCCCGCTGGTGGCGGTGGGGCAGACCGCGATCGCCGGCGAGACCGTCCTGGCCGACCTGCGCTTGGCCGATCCGGGGCGGGCCTTTCGTTCCGGCTGAGCGGGGGCGAAGCCTTAACGGCGAGGCGAAATAGCGTTCTGTCGGGCGTGGCGCGACGGCGGGCGAAGTCCTATATTGACCGCCATGGTGTTTCCGCCCTTCGATCCGACGCCATCGTCGTCCGAGCACCGCCGCCGTTTCAAGGCGATTCCGGTGCGCGTGCTGTTGCCCAATCTGATCACGCTGCTGGCGTTGTGCGCGGGGCTGACCGCCATGCGCATGGCGGTCGAAGATCACTTGCAGCTCGCACTGGCGGCCATCGTATTCGCGGCGATGCTGGACGGCATCGATGGCCGCGTCGCCCGGTTCTTGAAAGGCACGTCGCGCTTCGGGGCCGAGCTCGACAGCCTCGCCGACTTCGTCAATTTCGGCGTGGCGCCGGCGCTGATCCTGTATTTCTGGGGCCTGCACGAGCTGAAATCGGCGGGCTGGATCGCCGCGCTGGTATTCGCCATCTGCGCGGCGCTCAGGCTCGCCCGCTTCAACGTGACGATCGACGAGCCGAACCAGCCACTGTGGGCCGGCAATTTCTTCACCGGCATTCCGGCGCCCGCCGGCGCCATCACCGTGCTGCTGCCGATCTATCTCGGCCTGCTCGGCATGCCGGTCAACCTGATCGTGGTGTGGGTGACCTTCGTCTACACGCTGCTGATCGCGCTTCTGATGGTCTCGCGCCTGCCGGTGTTCTCCGGCAAGCGCGTCGGCAAGCGGGTGCCGCCGGAAATGGTGCTGCCGGTGTTCGTGGTGGTGGTGTTGTTCTTCGCGCTGCTGATCAGCTATCCCTGGGTGGTGCTCAGCATCGGCACCATTGCCTATCTCGCCTGCCTGCCGCTCGGCTGGCTGTCCTACCGAGAGTACCGGCGTAAGGACGCGGCGGCTGCGGCGGCGGCTGGGCAAGGTGCCGCCGGCGATGCAGCTAGGTTTGTGCCGCCGGCCGGTGGGCTCGCCGATGACGACGAGCGCCCCGTGCGCTTGAACTGATCTATTCCCAATGCGACGCGCGATCCGTGTCCTGAGCGCTGCCGAGCGGGCAGGCCGCCCGGTGGCCGACACGGTCATCCTCGACTATGCCCAGCGCAGCGCGCAGAAGTTGCCGGTGAGCGGCATCAAGGGCGGCCGCTTCGAGATCGATCTGGCCAAACCGGCGCGACTTGCCACGGACGACACGCTTCTGCTCGACGACGGCAATCTGATCGAGGTGGTGGCGGCGCCCGAGCCGCTAATCGAGGCGCGCGCCGCCGATCTTTCCCACTTGGCGCGGCTCGCTTGGCATCTCGGCGACCGCCACGTGTCGGCGCAGCTTTTCGCCAACCGCATCCGCGTGCGCGCCGAGGCAAGCGTCGAAGATTTGCTCAAGGCGCTCGGGGCCCGGCTTGCCCACATCGAGGCGCCGTTCGAGCCGGAAGGCGGCGCCTATGCCTTAGCGCACGACCACGCACATGGTCACGCACACGGCCATCATCATGGCCACGACCATCACCACCACGATCACTGACTAGCGATTGCGATAGCCCTGGGTGCCGAGCGGATAGCCGGGCATGAGATCGTAGGGGTGCGCCCAGCCGGGCAGGGCCTGCATGCGCTCCAGCCAGGCGGCGATCGCCGGGTGCTCCTTGGCGATATCAAAGCCGAATTCCTCGGCCGGGTAATAAAGGTACGCAGTCATCGAAATATCCGCGATGGTCGGGCGTTCGGCGACCAGGAAGTTACGGCCGGTCAGCCGCTTCTCGACGATCGCGAGCGCGCCGTCGATACGCCCCTTCATGAACGTCATCACCGCCGGGTCGGACGGCTTCGGCGCGAAATTCTTCAGGAAGCGGAAAGGTCCGAGAAAGCCGTTGACCTTCTGATTGTCGAAGATGATCCAGCGCAGCACTTCCAGCTTCTCGTCCTCGTCTGCCGGTTTGAACTTTCCGGTATGGTCGGCGAGGTAGGTCAGGATCACGCCCGACTGGGAGAGCGGCTTGCGGCCGCCATGCACCAGCACCGGCACTTCGCCCATCTCATTGACGTTTTCGCGGTAGTCGGGCTTGCGCGTGGCGCCGCCGGCGAAAAAATCGACCCATATTGGCTCCCAGTCGGCGCCGATTAGGTTGAGCATCAGCGCGGCGCGATAGGCGTTGCCGGACTGGGCGAAGCAATAGAGCTCGTATTCGGCCATTTCGATTTTCCGTCTATGACGTTGGGCGTTTCAGCATCACCGGCATGCCGGCAGCCGATTTACCTTTGAAGCCACCGCCGGCGCGCTTGAGCGTCGCCAGTGGCCGGTCCCGCTGGTCCTTGATCGTGAGCTTCCCTTCGCCAGTGCCCAGCGCCGGCTCATGAACATATCGCCGGGGCAGCCGCCGTCCGGCAGGATCGTGCCTTCATTGGCGCCGGAGTTCCCGTCGAAGGCCATGCGGCAGGACGGCGCGTGTGGCGCGTCGAGGGTCCAGCGCCCGGTCATGCCTTTGTTTTGCGCAGCGAAGGGCGTGCTCGCGCAAGCCGCAAGCGTCAATTCCATGCCGATTGCCCCTGCGATGCGCAGCCCCTTCATCGATCTCGTGCAAGACGCTCACTTCATGGTCGGGATCACAAATTGCGCGCCTTCCTTGAGGCCTTTGGGCCAGCGCGACGTCACGGTCTTGGTCTTGGTGTAGAAGCGGATCGAATCCGGCCCGTGTTGGTTGAGGTCGCCGAAGCCGGAGCGCTTCCAGCCGCCGAAGGTGTAGTAGGACAGGGGAACTGGGATGGCGAAGTTCACGCCCACCATCCCGACTTCGACGCGGTTGCAGAAGTCGCGCGCGGTGTCGCCGTCGCGGGTGAAGATGGCGACGCCGTTGCCGTATTCGTGCTCGGTGGGCAGGCGCACCGCTTCCTCGTAGTCCTTGGCGCGCACCACCGAGAGCACCGGGCCGAAGATCTCGTCCTTGTAGATCTTCATGTCGGGCGTGACTTCGTCGAACAGGCATCCGCCCATGAAGAAGCCCTTCTCGTAGCCTTGCATTTTGAAGCCGCGGCCGTCGACTTTGAGCTTGGCGCCTTCCTTGACGCCGATATCGACATAGTCGCGGATCCGGTTGAGTGCCGCCTGCGTCACCAGCGGGCCGTAGTCGGCCTTGTCATCGTGCGAGGGACCAATCTTCAGGTTCTCCACCCGCGGGATCAGCTTCTCGACCAGGGCGTCGGCGGTCTTCTGGCCGACCGGCACCGCCACCGAAATCGCCATGCAGCGCTCGCCGGCCGAGCCGTAGCCGGCGCCGATCAGCGCGTCGACCGCCTGGTCCATGTCGGCGTCGGGCATAACGATCATGTGGTTCTTGGCGCCGCCGAAGCACTGCACGCGCTTCCCGTTGGCGCAGCCGGTGGCGTAGATGTATTCCGCGATTGCCGACGAGCCGACGAAGCCCACGGCCTGGATGCGGCGGTCGTTGAGGATGGTGTCGACTGCTTCCTTGTCGCCGTTGACGACGTTGAGCACGCCTTCCGGCAGCCCGGCCTCCAGGAACAATTCGGCGATGCGCATCGGCACCGACGGGTCGCGCTCGGACGGCTTCATAATAAAGGCATTGCCGCAGGCGAGCGCCGGCGCGCATTTCCACAGCGGGATCATGGCCGGGAAGTTGAACGGCGTGATGCCGGCGACCACGCCGAGCGGCTGGCGCATGGAATAGAGGTCGATGCCGGGGCCGGCGGCCTCGGTGTATTCGCCCTTCATCAGGTGCGGAATGCCGCAGGCGAACTCGACCACCTCCAGCCCGCGCTGCACGTCGCCGCGCGCGTCGGGCACCGTCTTGCCGTGCTCGGCCGACAACAGCTTGGCCAGATTCTCGTAGTCCTTGTTGGCGAGCTCGAGGAACTTGAACATCACCCGCGCGCGCCGCTGCGGGTTGGTGGCCGCCCAGGCCGGCTGCGCCGCTTCCGCCACGGCGACGGCGTGCTCGACCTCGGAATGCTTGGCGAGCGCCACCTTGGCCTGCACCTCACCCGTGTTGGGGTCGAAAACGTCGCCGAAACGTCCGGAGGTCCCCGGGACGACCTTGCCGCCGATGAAATGGCCGATCTCACGCATGGGTAGCTCCTCCGACTCTTAAGGGGTTCTTAACGAGGCCTCCGGTCTCCGCCCCCCGTTTGGCGGCGACTTTCGCAGCTTTTTGGCGCCCGGACACGCGCCGGCGCGCGCCGACACGGGCGTTTTTCTTTCA
>JARRNI010000104.1:0-9239 GCA_037385125.1 Pseudolabrys sp. | reverse complement strand
CCAGGTGCTGCCGTCGGTGAAGAAGATCATCTACGGGGTCGACTTCAAGCGCGTGATGCGCTCCAAGCTGGTGCTGGGCATCGCCGACGGCTGGCTGTCGGCGGACGGCAACGTGATCTATCGTGCCCTCGACCTTAAGGTCGGCCTGTTTAAGCAGGATGAAGCGTTGCGGCCGAGCGGTGCCTGAGCAGTCCACGGCGGCCCTTGCGCAATTGCCTCAATTGGCCGATTTGTGGCCCAATCATAAAATCATCCGAGCGAGGATAGTTCGACGATGCGGCGGGTCGTGGTCACCGGGATGGGCATTGTTTCGTCCATCGGCAACAACACGCAGGAGGTGCTGGCCAGCCTGCATGAGGCAAGATCCGGTATCGTCAAGGCCGACAAATATGCCGAGCTCGGCTTCCGCTGCCAGGTGCACGGCGCGCCCACGCTCGATGCGGCCGAAGCGGTCGACCGCCGCGCCATGCGGTTTCTCGGCGGCGGCGCGGCCTGGAACCACGTCGCCATGGAGCAGGCGATCCGCGATTCCGGCGTCGAGGAAAGCGACCTCTCCAATGAGCGCACCGGTATCGTGATGGGCTCCGGCGGCCCGTCGACGCGCGCCATCGTCGAGGCCGCCGACGTCACGCGCGCGAAAGGCCCCAAGCGCGTCGGCCCGTTCGCGGTGCCGAAGGCGATGTCGTCGACCGCCTCGGCCACGCTCGCCACCTGGTTCAAGATCAAGGGCGTCAACTATTCGATCTCGTCGGCCTGCGCGACCTCCAATCACTGCATCGGCAATGCCACCGAGATGATCCAGTGGGGTAAGCAGGACATGATCTTCGCCGGCGGCTGCGAGGAACTGGACTGGACGTTGTCCCTACTGTTCGACGCCATGGGCGCTATGTCGTCCGGCTTCAACGATACGCCGCAGAAGGCCTCGCGCGCCTACGACAAGGACCGCGACGGCTTCGTGATCGCCGGCGGCGCTGGCGTCCTGGTGCTGGAGGAGCTCGAGCACGCCAAGGCGCGCGGCGCCAAGATCTACGCCGAAGTGGCCGGTTACGGCGCCACTTCGGACGGCTACGACATGGTGCAGCCTTCCGGCGAGGGCGCCACGCGCTGCATGAAGATGGCGCTCAATGAGGTGAAGGCGCCGATCGACTACATCAATCCGCACGCCACCGCGACGCCGATCGGCGACCTGCGCGAGATCGAGGCGATCCGCGCGGTGTTCGGCGACAAGTGCCCGCCGATCGCGGCCACCAAGTCGCTGACCGGCCATTCGCTCGGTGCCGCCGGCGCCCAGGAGGCGATCTACTCGCTGCTGATGATGCACAATGGCTTCATCTGCGAGAGCGCCAATATCGAGAACCTCGATCCCGATTTCGCCGACATGCCGATCGCGCGCGAGCGCAAGGACAATGTCGCACTTGGCGCCGTGCTGTCGAATTCGTTCGGCTTCGGCGGCACCAATGCGTCGGTGGTGTTCAAGCGACTGGATGCGTGAGTTTCAGCGTTGCAATGATTTATGATTGTCATGCCCCGCGAAAGCGGGGCATCCAGTATTCACGGTCTTGCCCAACTACAGGGGCTGGGATTACTGGGTCACCCGCCTTCGCGGGTGACGACACGCCGAGGGACGACCAATGCCGGGGCTGATGGAAGGCAAACGCGGGCTGGTGATGGGGGTGGCCAACGACCACTCGATCGCCTGGGGCATCGCCAAGACGCTCGCCGCGCACGGTTCCCAGCTTGCTTTCACTTATCAGGGCGAGGCGCTCGGCCGGCGCGTCAAGCCGCTAGCAGAGTCCGTCGGCTCTTCCCTGGTGATGCCCTGCGACGTGGAGGACATCGCCACCGTCGATGCCGTGTTCGACGCCGTCAAGCAGCAATGGGGCACCATGGATTTCCTGGTGCACGCCATCGGCTTTTCCAACAAGGACGAGCTGAAGGGTCGCTACGCCGATTCCACGCGCGAGAACTTCATCCGCACCATGGTGATCTCCTGCTACGCTTTCACGGAAGCCGCCAAGCGCGCGGCGGCGATGATGCCGAACGGCGGCGCCATGCTGACGCTGACCTACAACGGCGGCGACCGCGCCATGCCGAACTACAACGTGATGGGCGTGGCCAAGGCGGGGCTGGAGGCGTCGGTGCGCTATCTCGCCGTCGATTTCGGCCATCAGAAGATCCGTGTCAACGCCATCTCAGCCGGCCCGATCCGCACGCTCGCCGGCGCCGGCATCGGCGACGCGCGCTACATGTTCGCCTTCCAGCAGAAATACTCCCCGCTCGGGCGCGGCGTGACGCTGGACGAGCTGGGCGGCGCCGGGCTCTATCTGCTGTCCGACCTGTCGACCGGGGTGACCGGCGAAGTCCATTTCGTCGATTGCGGCTACAATGTCATCGCCATGCCGCAGCCCGAGGCGCTGCGCGCCGCCGGTACCCAGGTTGAGGGCAATGGCGGCGGGTGAAGTCGCCGCCAAGCTTTTCACAACCGAATTCGGCCGATCAATTGTCCTCCGCCATTCCGGAGCGCGTGCGTCAGGACGCGAAACCCGGAATCTGGGGTGGCATGGCTCGGCCCTTCGTGTGGCCCCTGGATTCCGGGCCCGGCGTTTGCGCGCCGTCCTGGAATGACGCGCCGGCTGGTCGGCAATATTTGGTAAGATATTGAAATATCTAGTATATTATTGAAACGACATTCTGTGATCGCCGTCACAGAGCGCCCGCTTACGCCCCGTTAGCTTTAAATTTAAAGCAACGGGCTAGCCCGCAAATGGGGCGGTCCTCCAGGGAGCAGTGTCATGCGTAAGCTTCGTAAGACCATCATCCTCGCTTTCGCGGTCGTCGCGCTGGCGGTCTGGGCCACCGTCACCGGTCTGGTCCGCGCCTATGCCGACGATACCCCGCCAGCCCCTGCCACCCCGGCCCTTAGCCACGCGGTGGCACGCTAATTCGAATTCTACGACCCACCCAACCTCCAAACTGAAAAACGGCCAGGGAAATGTCCCCCGGCCGCTCTTCCTTTGTGCGACAATCCCTGTCGCACGGTGAGTGCCCCCTCCTGTGGGGAGGAGGCGGGCTAGGGGCCGTAGCGAGGCGTGGTGACGAAATTTCTCGAACGACCCTCTCCCTAACCCTCCCTCACAAGAGAGAGATAAACCGGCTGAGTTTTCCCGCTCGCGCCGGGTATCCCTCGTGCCGCCGCGATCAGCGATGCAGATCGAAGCGGTCGGCGTTCATCACCTTGTTCCAGGCCGCCGCGAAGTCCTTCACGAACTTCTCCTGCGAGTCGGCGCAGGCATAGACCTCGGAAAACGCGCGCAACTGCGAGTGCGAGCCGAAGATCAGGTCGACGCGGGTGCCGGTCCACTTCAGCTCTTTGGTCTTGCGGTCGCGGCCCTCGTACACGTTGTTGTCAGCCGCATGCCAATCCGTGTCCATGGTGAGCAGGTTGACGAAGAAGTCGTTCGTCAGCGTGCCAGGCTTCTTGGTGAAGGCGCCGTGCTTCGACCCGTCGGCATTCGTACCGAGCACCCGCATGCCTCCGAGCAGCACCGTCATCTCCGGCCCGGTCAGGGTCAGCAACTGCGCCCGATCCACCATGGCCTCCTCGGGGGACATGAGGTGATCGTCGCGGTAGTAGTTGCGGAAGGCGTCATCCATCGGCTCGAGCGGGGCGAAGGATTCGACGTCGGTCTGCTCCTGCGACGCGTCCATGCGCCCCGGCGTGAAGGGGACTTTCACGTCGGTGCCGGCGTCCTTCGCGGCCTTCTCGATGGCTGCGCAGCCGCCGAGCACGATCAGGTCGGCCAGCGATACCTTGACGTCGCCCTTCTGCGATCCGTTGAACTCCTTCTGGATCGCTTCGAGCTTCTGCAGGACCTTCGCCAGCTCGGCCGGCCGGTTGACCTCCCAGTCCTTCTGCGGGTCGAGGCGAATGCGCGCGCCGTTGGCGCCGCCGCGCTTGTCGGAGCCGCGGAAGGTCACCGCTGAGGCCCAGGCCGCCGAGACGAGCTGCGACACCGTGAGGCCGGAGGCCAGGATTTTCGCCTTCAGCGCCTCGATGTCCTTCTCGCCGATGAGCTCGTGGTTGACCGCCGGGATCGGGTCCTGCCACGGCAGCTCTTCCTTCGGCACGAGCGGGCCGAGGTAACGCGCAATCGGACCCATGTCGCGGTGGGTAAGCTTGAACCAGGCGCGGGCAAAGGCGTCCGCGAACTCATCGAAGTTTTCGTAGAAGCGCCGCGAGATCTTCTCGTAGGTCGGGTCGAAGCGCAGCGAGAGGTCCGTGGTCAGCATGGTCGGCTTGCGATGCTTGGACGGATCCTGCGCATAGGGCACCGATTCCGGGGCATTCTTGGCCACCCACTGATAGGCGCCGGCCGGGCTCTTCTCGAGCTCCCACTCGAAGCCGAACAGGTTCTCGAAAAAGTTGTTGCTCCACTTGACCGGCGTGGTAGTCCAGGTCACTTCCGGGCCGCCGCCGATGGTGTCATCGCCGAAGCCGCTGCCGAAGCTGCTCTTCCAGCCGAGGCCCTGCATCTCGAGATCGGCGGCTTCCGGCTCCGGCCCGAGCAACGACGGATCGCCGGCGCCGTGGGTCTTACCGAAGGTGTGACCGCCGGCGATCAGCGCGACGGTCTCTTCGTCGTTCATCGCCATGCGGAAGAAGGTGTCGCGGATATCCTTGGCTGCCGCGACCGGGTCCGGCTTGCCGTTCGGGCCTTCCGGATTCACGTAGATCAGGCCCATCTGCACCGCGGCGAGCGGGTTCTGAAGCTGGCGCTCGCCGCTGTAGCGCTCGTCGCCCAACCAGGTGCCTTCGGGGCCCCAGTTGAATTCGTCCGGCTCCCAGACATCGGCGCGGCCGCCCGCGAAGCCGAACGTGTTGAAGCCCATCGACTCAAGGGCGACATTGCCGGTCAGAATCATCAGGTCGGCCCAGGAGATTTTGCGGCCGTACTTTTGCTTTATCGGCCACAGCAGCCGGCGCGCCTTGTCGAGGTTCACGTTATCCGGCCAGGAATTGAGCGGCGCGAAGCGCTGTTGGCCGGCGCCGGCGCCGCCGCGGCCGTCGGCGATGCGGTAGGTGCCGGCGCTGTGCCAGGCCATGCGGATGAACAGGGGCCCGTAGTGGCCGAAGTCGGCCGGCCACCACTCCTGCGAGTCGGTCATCAGCTTGCGCAGATCTTCGATCAGCGCATTCAGGTCGAGCTTCTTGAATTCCTCCGCGTAGTCGAAGGCCTCGCCCATCGGATCGGACTTTTTCGAGTTCCGATGGAGCACCTGGATGTCCAGCTGGTTCGGCCACCAGTCGCGGTTCGTGTGCGTGTGAATGAACGGGCACTTGCCCGCGCCTTTATCGTCAGTCTTTGCGTCCATGTTTCTCTCCGATCGTAACCAGTGGTCTTGTTCGAACCGTTCCGTGTGGACCTATTATGACGTTGTCAGCGATTGCGCCGGCCGGCGCTGGCGATGAGGCTTTCGTCTTGGGGGCATATAGCTTGGCGGTTCCTCCTCGCAGTCGGTCCCGGTGCGAGCTCGCAAATTCCCGGCATAAGTTACATACAAAACTATTATCGCTCCAAATCTCTATCAGGTCCAACCGTATTGATTAGCCCTTATGACCACTTTGCGGCAGCTTCGCTATCTCGCCTCGCTCGCCCGCCACCGCCATTTCGGGCGGGCGGCCGAGGATTGTGCGGTCACGCAGCCGGCCCTCTCCATGCAGATCCGCGAGCTGGAGCGCGAGCTCGGCGCCGACCTGGTGGAGCGGCGGCCGGGCGAGATCGTGCTCACCGATATCGGCGTCGAGGTGGCGGAGCGGGCCGAGCAGATCCTCACCGCCACCCGCGACCTCGTCGCTTTCGCCCGCCACCGCAACGTGCTGAGCGGACAGCTTCGCCTCGGCATCATCCCGACGCTGGCGCCCTATGTGCTGCCGCGCGTGTTGCCGGGGCTGCAGGCGGCCTATCCGCGCCTGCGCCTGGAGGTGCGCGAGACCCAGACCGCGATCCTGCTCGACGAACTCGGCCGCGGTGCGCTCGACGTCGTGATGCTGGCGCTGCCGCCCGACGGCGCCGATGTCGAGACGCTGATGCTGTTCGACGATCGGTTTCTTCTCGCGGTGCCGGTCCGCGATCCGCGCCCGGCGCGCAAGCGCGTCGGCGTCGCCGATGTCGACCAGAGTCGGCTCATCCTGCTGGAAGAAGGCCATTGCCTGCGCGACCAGGCGCTGGCCTTCTGCGGCAATCCGCGCCGCGACCAGCCGGCCGGCTTAGGGGCCACCTCGCTCACCACCGTGATGCAGATGGTGGTCAACGGCTACGGGGTGACGCTGGTGCCGGAGGTCGCGGTCGATGCCGAACTGCACGACAACCGCGTCAAGCTGCTGCGCTTCGCCGAGCCCGAGCCCGCGCGCAGTATCGGGCTCGCCTGGCGCCACACCTCGCCGCGGGCCAAGGATTTCCAGGCGCTGGGGGAGGTGGTGACGGAGACAATCCGCCATCCGAAGCTGGCGGCGGAGTGAGTTAAATCTCGATCTCGCGCTCGAGCTTGGCTGGGTCTTCCAGGCAGTAATAGCCCGACAGCCGCGTCACCACCTTGGCCCGGATCCAGTCGTTCATGATGCGGCTGACGTTTTCACGCGCGATGCCGGCCATGGCGGCGAGGTCGCTCTGGCTCACCTTCTGGCGGATGACCACGCGCGTGCCGCCGACATTGTTGCCGAAGGCGTGGGCGAGATCGAGCAGGGCGCGCGCCACGCGGCCCTTGAGCGGCAGAAAGCTTCCCGCCGCCACGATGGCGTCGGTGTCGCGCAGACGCGTGGCCAGAAGCTTCACCAAGTACTTGAAGATTTCCGGCTCATTGCCGGCAAAGGTCTGGAAAGCGGCACGGCTGACGAAGCGCAGCTTGCATTCGCGCAGCCCCGTCACCGTGGCCGAGCGCGGCTTGCCGTCGATGATGGAGATATCGCCCACGATGGAGCCGGGCCCGAGAATGGCTAGTATGCGCTCGGCGCCGCTGGCGGATTCGATGCTGACCTTGAGCAGGCCCTCGTCCAGCCGGTAGAAGCCGTCGCCGGGGTCGCCGGCCAGAAACAGCACCTCGTCGGTCGCAAGATTGCGAGAAGTGGCGTGTTCCAGCAGCCCGGCGGACAGCCGGTCGGGCAGGTCCGACAGCAGGTTGGACGACGGCGGTGAACGCGGTGGTGCCATGGGTTGCCCGAGGCCAGGATGATGGTTCGTAGTGTGGCTCCGGGCAATCTAACAGAAGGCGGAGGGCTTTGCCGCCGCTGCCGGCTGTAATTTCCCGCCGGCGCTAGCAGGGCCTTATCGCTCGGGGGCTTGTTTCCGGGCTGCCGGTTACTTCCAGGCAACCGTCAGGGTGACCGGGGTGAGGGGATTCAAGCCTTGATCGTACGCCGGATGGTAGGTCACCAGATTGACGGACCAGGCGCGGGCGATCAGCACGAAGGCGGTGACCGAAATCAGGATGGTACGGGTCATGACGGCCTCCCATTATCTTCCCGGGCTTTGCCCGGTGACGCGGAGCTTTGTCGCTCTCGCCATTTTGCGTCAGACTTAGAGCGTGCCGGCTTTGCGGCTGTGACCCGAGTCACAAAATGGCGCATTTGCCGGATCGCCTAAGTAGCTGATAGTTTTGCTAAAATCGTGAAATCGGGCGGGCCGGACCGCTGGTTGGTGGGCGCGGGTCGGCCTGCAGCCGACATTGATGTTTGCGCGGCTCGGCCACCGGCCGACCCGGCAAAAGAAAAAGGACGGCCCGAGGGCCGCCCTTGGATCGCTTGTCTCGGACGGGGCTGCGCCCGGAACACGTAAGCTCGTTACTCCGCCGCGTCGCCGCCGGCGGCTTCGCGCTGCGCCTCGCGCTCGGCCTTCTGCTTGGCCTCCACGTCTTCGCCGGTCTCCTGATCGACCGCCTTCATGGACAGGCGTACCTTGCCGCGCTCGTCCATGCCGAGCAGCTTCACCTTCACCTTGTCGCCTTCCTTGACCACGTCGGTGACCTTGTTGACGCGGTGCGGTGCGAGCTGGCTGATGTGGACGAGGCCGTCCTTGGCGCCGAAGAAGTTCACGAAGGCGCCGAAGTCCATCACCTTGACCACGGTTCCTTCGTAGATGTGGCCGACCTCCGGATCGGAGGCGATCGACTTGATCCAGTTGATCGCCGCCTTGATGGCGTCGCCGCTGGCGGAGGCCACCTTCACCGAGCCGTCGTCCTCGATGTTGATCTTGGCGCCGGTCTTCTCGACGATCTCGCGGATCACCTTACCGCCGGTGCCGATCACCTCGCGGATCTTGTCGGTCGGGATCTTGAACATCTCGATGCGCGGGGCGTGCTCGCCCAGCTCGGTGCGCGCGGCGGTCAGGGCCTTACCCATCTCGCCCAGGATGTGCAGGCGGCCGTCCTTCGCCTGGCCCAAGGCGACCTTCATGATCTCCTCGGTGATGCCGGCGATCTTGATGTCCATCTGCAGCGAGGTGACGCCGCTGTCGGTGCCGGCCACCTTAAAGTCCATGTCGCCCAGATGGTCCTCGTCGCCCAGGATGTCGGAGAGCACCGCATAGCGCCCGCCTTCCAGTATCAGGCCCATGGCGATGCCGGCGGTCGGCCGTTTCAGCGGCACGCCGGCGTCCATCAGCGCCAGCGAGGTGCCGCACACCGTCGCCATCGACGACGAGCCGTTCGACTCCATGATCTCGGAGACGACGCGGATCGTGTAGGGAAACTCCGCCGGGCTCGGCAGCATGGGATGGATGGCGCGCCAGGCCAGCTTGCCGTGGCCGATCTCGCGCCGCCCCGGCGAACCGATACGGCCGGTCTCGCCCACGGAGAAGGGCGGGAAATTGTAGTGCAGCAGGAAGGATTCCTTGTACGTGCCCTGCAGCGCGTCGATGAACTGCTCGTCCTCGGCGGTGCCGAGGGTGGCTATCACCAGCGCCTGGGTCTCGCCGCGGGTGAACAACGCCGAGCCGTGGGCGCGTGGCAGCACGCCGACCTCCGCCACGATCGGGCGCACGGTCTTGTTATCACGGCCGTCGATGCGCCGGCCGGTGTCGAGGATGTTCCAGCGCACGATCTTGGCTTCCAGGTCGTGCAGGGCTCCGGCGACCCGCAGCTTGCCGTATTCCGGATTTTCCATGCCGCCGGGGAAATAATGCTCCATCACCTTTTCCTTCACGGCGGCGACGGCATTCTGGCGCTCCTGCTTCTGCGCGATCGAA
>JARRNI010000103.1:0-9242 GCA_037385125.1 Pseudolabrys sp. | reverse complement strand
ACGCTCAACGACGGCAAGCCGGGCGAGCGCTCGATCTCCATGGCTTGCATGCACTGCACCGACGCGCCCTGCGCGGCGGTCTGCCCGGTGAACTGCTTCTACACCACGGCGGACGCGGTGGTGCTGCACAACAAGGACCTGTGCATCGGCTGCGGCTACTGCTTCTACGCATGTCCGTTCGGCGCGCCGCAATATCCGAAGGTCGGCAACTTCGGCTCGCGCGGCAAGATGGACAAGTGCACCTATTGCGCCGGCGGCCCCGAGCCTGACGGCAGCAAGGCGGAATACGAGAAGTACGGCGCCAACCGCCTAGCCGAAGGCAAGCTGCCGCTGTGCGCCGAGTTCTGCTCGACCAAGGCGCTGCTCGCCGGCGACGGCGACGTGATCGCCCAGATCTACAAGGAGCGGGTCAAGACGCGCGGCTACGGGTCGGGCGCCTGGGGCTGGCAGACGGCCTATCACCAGACCATCGCGAGCTGATCCATGCGGCGGCGCGCGGCGACGAGCCCCGCGCCGCCGGTCTTCGACCACAATGACGCACGGGTAAAAAAGGGAGAGGATGTCATGGCGAAGCTCTTCGCTGCGATCCGCTTCACCGCCGGCGCACTCGCGCTTGCCTTCATTATCGCCGTCGTCGCGCCGCCGGCGCCGGCTAGCGCGCAGGGCGGCCCGACCGCGGCCACTAGCGAGCAGCAGATGCTCAAGCAGCTCAAAGGCGGCGTCATCCGCGGCGACGTCAGCATTCCGGACAAGAAGGCCGCCAATCTCGAGCATCCCGCCGGACGCAACTGGCAGACCTTCCACACCGTCTGGCTGAAGGTGATCGGCGGCGTTGCCATCCTCGGCATGCTGGTGCTGCTGATCCTGTTCTATCTGTGGCGCGGCACTATGAAGATCGAGGGCGGCCGCTCCGGGCGTACCATCGTGCGCTTCAACGGCTTCGAGCGCTTCGTGCACTGGCTGACCGCGACCACCTTCATCATCCTCGGCATCACCGGCCTCAACATCACCTTCGGCCGCGCGCTGCTGCTGCCCTGGTGGGGGGCGGACGCCTTCAGCGCCTGGTCGCAATGGGCGAAATATATCCATAACTATCTCAGCTTCGCCTTCACCATCGGCGTGGTGCTGATGTTCCTGATGTGGATCGGGCAGAACTTCCCGACCGCGGCCGATGTCGCGTGGTTCAAGGCGGGTGGCGGCATGGGCAAGGGCCACACGCACGCGCCCGCGCACAAGTTCAACGGCGGGCAAAAGGTGCTCTACTGGCTCATCGTGCTCGGCGGCGCCGCCATGATCATCACCGGTTATCTGCTGATGTTCCCGTTCTATTACGGCATGGGTATCGGCGACATGGAACTGGCGGAGATCTTCCACGGCATCATTGCCATGCTGTTCATCGCGCTGATCCTGGGCCACATCTATCTCGGCACGCTCGGCATGGAGGGCGCCTTCCAGGGGATGAGCCAGGGCACCGTCGACCTTAACTGGGCCAAGGAGCACCACGACCTCTGGGTCGAAGAGGAGGAGGCGCGCGGCGCCGGTGGCGCCCGCACCCAGCCGGCCGAATAGCCTGATCCCCCCTGCGTGAAGCGAGACGCCCGGCCCCGCGCCGGGCGTTTTTTTCTCATCTCTTTCACCTAACCCTGGAAGGGGGAGGTCGACCCGGCGGAGGTCAGCGGTGGCGGGTCGGGTGGGGGTCATTTCGCTTTACGTCATCCGATCATTCATGCGACCCCCACCCTGACCCTCCCCCGTTCAGGGGGAGGGAACGGCGAGGCCTTGCGATCATTCAGCCGAGTTCTGGGCGACGCTTGCTTAACGTCGGGCCAGCCGCTTCAGCGGCTCGTCCGTGCTATATCTCCGGTTCACGATCGGGAGTTTCGTCCATATATGTCCTCTATGCGCATCATCGGTCTCGCTGGCTGGAGCGGGTCGGGCAAAACCACGCTGATCAAGAAGGTGATCCCGCGCCTGATCGCGCGCGGCGTCGGCGTGTCCACCCTCAAGCACGCCCATCATGGCTTCGATCTCGACCAGCCCGGCAAGGATTCCTTCTTCCACCGCGCCGCCGGCGCCACCGAGGTGATCATCTCCTCGGCCAAGCGTTTCGCCATCCTGCACGAGCTGCGCGGCGAGCCCGAATGGGACCTGCTCGAGCTGGTCGCCAAGATGTCGCCGGTCGACCTGGTGCTGGTGGAAGGCTACAAGCGCGACGCCTTTCCCAAGCTGGAAATCCACCGCGCTGCGATAGGCAAGCCGCTGATTCACCCGGAAGACCTGCACGTGGTGGCGGTGGCGTCCGACATCGAATTGCCGCAGGTGAAGCTGCCGGTGGTCGGTCTCGACGACATCGAGACGATCGCTGACCTGCTGCTGAAATACGCGGTATCCGTTGATGAGATAAAGCAACTCGCCAGGACCGCATGAATGGCGCAACTGTCCGACGACTGTTTCGCGTTTTCCGGCCCGCTCTTGCGGCTCGACGACATGGAGCGGCTGATCGGCGAGCGCATCGCGCCGGTGCGCGAGACCGAGCGCGTGCCGCTGCACGGCGCGCGCGCCCGCGTCGCCGCCAGTGACGTCAAGGCGCCGGTCGACCTGCCGCCGTTCGACAATTCGGCGGTCGACGGCTACGCCGTGCGGCACGCCAACCTTGCGCCCGACGGCGACACCATGCTCACCCTCGCCGGCCGGCTCACCGCCGGCGCCCGCGCCAATGTCGCGCTCGGGCCGGGCGAGGCGGTGCGCATCTTTACCGGCGCCGCCATGCCGAAGGGCGCCGATACCGTGTTCATGCAGGAGGACGTCAAGCTCGAGGACGGCCGCGTCGTGGTGCCGAGCGGCCTGAAACTCGGCGCCAACCGCCGCCTCGCCGGCGAAGACGTACCCGCCGGCCGGGTGGTCATTCCCGCCGGCACCGTGCTGGAAGCGCAGCATATCGCGCTCGCCGCCGCGCTCGGCCTGACCGAGCTGAGCGTGTGCCGGCGGCTTAAGGTCGCGATCTTTTCCACCGGCGACGAGGTGGTCGAGCCGGGCTCGGCGCGCGGCGGCGCCACCATCTACGATTCCAACCGCTTCCTGCTGGTCGAGCTGTTGGAGTGCCTGGGCGCCATCGTCACCGATCTCGGCATTCTCGCCGACGAGCCGGTGCAGCTCGCGCGCGCGCTGCAAAAGGCTGCGCTGCATCACGACCTGGTGCTCACCTCCGGCGGAGTTTCTACCGGCGAGGCCGATCACGTGCGCAGCGCGGTCGAGCGTATCGGCAGTCTCGTGTTCTGGCGCGTCGCCATCAAGCCAGGGCGACCGGTGGCGCTCGGCGTCATCCCCGGCGCAGCGGGGCAAAGCGCGGCCTTCGTCGGCATGCCGGGCAATCCGGTCGCCGTGTTCGTCACCTTCGTGCGGGTGGTGAAGCCGCTGTTGCGCCGGCTGTCCGGCGCGCAGGCGCAGAAGCTCGTGGCGCTGCCGGTGCGCGCGGCCTTCGCCTACAAAAAGAAGAAGGACCGCCGCGAATATGTCCGCGTCGCGCTGCGCAAGGGCGCTGACGGCGAGTTCGAGGCGGTCAAGCATCCGCAGGACGGCGCCGGCATATTGACGTCGCTGACCGAGACCGACGGCTTGCTGGAATTTCCGGAGGACGTGACGGCGATCGAACCGGGCGCGCGCGTGGGCTTTTTGCCGTATGCGGCGCTGATCGGGTGACGTTTCTTAACTCCCGCTGAAAGGGGGAAGTCGATTGCCGTCGCCAATAACGCGTTTACGCGCGTCTTCGACGCGCTATGGCAACGGCAATCGGGTGGGTGTCAACGGAAGCGTTGCCATGACCCCCTCCCTGACCCTCCCCCTTTCAGGGGGGAACGGAAGGGCCTCGCGCCGCTCAACTACACCCGCACATACGGCGTGCTGAACGCCTGCGCCACCGGCTGCTGAAAGCTGTTGAGCACGTACACGCCGATGATCGCGATCACAGCGGCCGCCACGCAGGCGATGATGAATGATTTCATGGCTTTGGCTCCCTCGCTCTGCCCCATAGCTCATTACTATATCAGATAAAAAGTGGAGCCGAGGCAGGTCAAGCGGCAAAATCACGAGCCGGCATGTTGCAGTGCAATGCGCGCGGCGCGCTCGGCGTCTTCGGGCGTGTTTACATTGAAGAAGGGGTCGATCGGGTCCGCCGGCCAGTCGGCGATGGCGATGCCGTGCCGCGCCGTCCACACCTCGATCTTGCGCAGGTCCTCCTGAACAAGCGCCTTGCGTAAATTTTCCCGCAGCGCTAGCGGCCACAGTCCCACCACTGGATGGCGCCATTCGCCCGAGCGGGCGCAGGCTAGCGGCACACCGGTTTCTTGTCTGCGGCGGGCTTGGTGCAGCTTTTCCACCAGGTCGTCGGGCAGGAACGGGCAGTCGCCCGGCACGCTGACGATCCATTCGATGCCGTTGTCCTGGGCCGCCAGCCAGTCGAGCCCGGCCAGGATGCCCGCCAGCGGGCCTGGATGGCCGGGCACGTTGTCGGGGATCACCGGGCAACCGGTATCGGCGAATCGCTTCGGGTCGCCGTTGGCATTGATGATGATCGCGGTGCACTGCTTCGACAGCAAGGCGAGCACGCGGTCGAGGATGGAGACGCCGCCGATCTCGATGCGCGCCTTGTCGCCGCCGCCCATGCGGCGGGCGAGCCCGCCGGCGAGCACGAGGCCGAGGGTGGGGGGAATGGAAGTCGTCATACAGCCTAGATGGTGGAATCGCGAAGGCGCGGCAAGCTCTCTTTTCCTCTACAGCACAAATCTCAATGCTTACCTTGTCCTTGTCTCGAATCCATCCGCGCGCTCGTTAAAGCGCAGGATTGTCAGCAGAGTCGACAGTACAAAGGAACATAAGAGAGCGTTAAGGTAATTTTCGTCGTCGAAGCCATAGCCTCCAGAGCGTCATCGGAAACGTCTTCGGTCAAAGTGTCTTCTTCTATCATCCCGACTTCGGTGAGGTCTTCATCCATGATCTTGTGCCCTATTCAATAAGATCACTTCTCTCGGCAAGGCGGCGCGTCTTGAGCCGAAGCAAAGGACGCGCCGACGCGGCAAGAGGGTGCTCTCTCAATAAAGAACACTCCGGCAGTACATCGGATGCGTCACTCATCCCCCACCGCCGCCTTGCGCCGATGTTTTGAACTCTCCTCCGCCACCGCATCCAGGTCCTGGTCGAACACAATGCGGTTCTCGCCGGCCAGCGCCACAAAGCGCTTTCCCCGCGCGCGGCCGATCAGCGTCAAGTTCGCTTTGCGCGCCAGTTCCACGCCCCAAGCGGTGAAGCCCGAGCGCGAAATCAGAATTGGAATTCCCATACGCACGGTCTTGATCACCATCTCGGAGGTCAGCCGCCCGGTGGTGTAGAAGATCTTGTCGGCCGCGCTCACCTTCTCCCTGAACATCCAGCCGGCGATCTTGTCGACCGCGTTGTGGCGGCCGACGTCCTCCATGTAGACCAGCGGCCTATCCTCTTGCGCCAGCACGCAGCCGTGAATGGCGCCGGCCTCGAGATAAAGCGAAGGCGTGGTGTTGATCTTGTGGGTCAGCGCGTAGAGCCAGGAGGTGCGCAAGCTTGCATCGGGCAGCGCGACGGTCTCCAGCGCTTCCATCAGGTCGCCGAACACGGTGCCCTGCGCGCAGCCGGAGGTCTGCACCTTCTTCTTCAGCTTCTCCTCGTAGTCGGTGCGGCGCTTGGTGCGCACCACCACGGTAGAGAGCTCGGCGTCGTAGTCGACGCCGGTGATCTCGTCGTCGGGCAGCAGCATGTTCTGGTTGAGCAGATAGCCGATGGCGAGATATTCGGGATAGTCGTTGATGGTCATGGCGGTGACGATTTCCTGCGCATTGAGGAAGATCGTCAGCGCGCGCTCGACCGTCACGGAGGTCTCGACGCGTTGCCCGGTCTGGTCGATGCCGGTCACGCGCTCGGTCAGCCGCGGGTCGTTGGGGTCGGGCCGGATGATGTAGCTGTCGGTGTCTTTGCTCATGGTTGAATTATAGCAGAGATCGCTGTCGCCGCTGAAATCTGCCCACCCGCGCATGATCCCGAAAAGTGGGAATCGGTTTTCGGATCGGATCATGCGCTACGATAAGGTGGGCAAGCCCCACATATATCTAAGCAATTTGGCCCGGCGCGGTTCCCAAGCGACGCGCCGGTCCTTTAAGATAGGTGCCAAGGGGCCCGCCTGAAGACCCATCATCACGTCCGGGGAGACGCCTGCCATGCTTCGCGCCACCAAAGACATCGTGTTGCCGACCACCATCACCGGCTCGCTGCCGCGGCCGAGCTGGTACACCGAGAATTTGCGCGGGCGCAGCTTCCTCGACGCCATGGTCAACAATCAGTTCCGCGAGCAATATGTCGACACCGTCGCGGTCTATCTGCACCAGCAGGAGATGGCCGGCCTCGATATCGTTACCGACGGCGACGCGCATTTCGACTCCGACGTCGGCGGCCAGAGCTGGACCAATTATCCGCCGCGCCACATGGGCGGCTTCGACAAGCACCCGCTGCCGACGCCCGCCGGCAAGGGAGGCATCGCCTTCCCGCCCGGCCACATCTTGCACGACTATCTGGAATCGCGCGTGATGCCCGGCATCGCCGGCCCGGTCACTCGCGGCGAATTGCAATACGCCGCCATGTGGAAGGTGGCGCAGCGCATGACCAAAAAACCGGTCAAGTTCGGCACCATCGGGCCGGAGTTGGTCGCCTTCGCGGTGCAGGACAGGCACTACAAGACCCTGAAGGACCGCATCCTGGCGATCGCCGACGCGCTCAACGAGGAACTGCACGATCTCGCCGACGCCGGCTGCCCGGTGATCCAGTTCGAGGAGCCGCAGATCCACATGCTGGCGGTCCGCAACGTCGGCGATGCCGAGATCAACCCGGCCTTCAGCGTCGACGTGTTCAACCGCACGGTCAAAGGCCTGCGCGATAAGACCGAGGTGTGGTGCCACACTTGCTGGGGCAATCCGTCCCAGCAGCGCATGTTCAAGGACGTGATGAGCTACAAGAACGCGCTCGAAATGCTCGACAAGGTGGACGCCGACGTCATCACCTTCGAGTCGGTCAGCGCCCACGGCATGGACCTGGAAGCCTTCGGCAAGATGATCAGCCCCGACAAGAAGGTCTGCATCGGCGTGATCGATCACCATTCGCTGCAGGTCGAGCGGCCGGACGAGATCGCCGACCACATCCGCCGCGCGCTCACGCACATCCCGGCCGAGCGGCTGGTGATCTCGTCGGACTGCGGCATGGGCCGCGAGGGCATGAGTCGCCGCCACGCCTATTACAAGACGGTGTCGCTGGTGCTCGGCACCAACATGGTGCGCAAGGAGCTGGGCGTGCCGGAAGCCGAGGTGCTCGCCGCCGACCCGCGCTATTCGCTGGTGGTGCAGCCGAAGTGACCGCGGCGCCTACCGCAATTTCGGCCGTCATCACCCGCGTATGCGGGTGATCCAGTACGCCGCAGCTTATCGATAAGGCACGGAGTACTGGGTCCCCGCCTTCGCGGGGACGACAGCCGAGAGTCACCACCCCGGCAGAAAGGCCGCGCCACCGGTGTCGGGATCGGCCAGTTGCTCCACCGGCGCGCGGTAGAGCGCCTCGAGCCGGTCGCGCTGAAGCACCTCGTTCACCCGCCCTTCCGCGAGCGCCGTGCCGTCGCGCAGCAGGAAGGCGCGGTGCGCCGCGCGCAGCGCGTGGTTGGGGTCGTGGGTGGTGAACAGCACGCCGTGGCCGGAGGCGGCGAGCGCCTTGATCTCGCGCATCACTTTGCCCTGGTTGCCGAAATCGAGGCTGGCGGTCGGCTCGTCCAGCACAATGAACTGCGGCTCCTGCGCCAGCGCGCGCGCCAGTAGGACGAGCTGCCGCTCGCCGCCGGAAATCTCCGTATAGGGCCGCTGCGCCAGCCTGCCGATGCCAAAGCGTTCGAGCGCTGCATTGGCTACTCCACGGTCGTGCGCGCTCGGCCGGCTGAACAGGTTGCCGTGCGCCGAGCGCCCCATCAGCACCACCGTTTCCACCGTGAAGGCGAAGGTGCCGATGTGCACCTGCGGCACATAGGCGATGATGCGCGCGCGCTCTTGGACCGCATGGTGGTCTAGCGGCTTGCCGCCGAGCCGTACTTCACCAGCCTTGGCGCACAGCAGCCCGAGCAGCGTCTTCAACAGCGTGGTCTTGCCGCCGCCGTTGGGTCCTAAGAGCGCCAGCACCTCGCCGGTTTCCAGCGCGACGTTGAGCCCGCGGCCGACCGTATGGTCGGGATAGCCGATGGTGAGGTCGCGGCCCTCGACGATCACGACCAGTTCCCCTGCATGTGCGCCAAGAGCCAGATGAAGAACGGCGTGCCCACCACTGCAGTCAAAATGCCGAGCGGGATTTCCACCTGCGCCGCGGTGCGCGCCAGCGTGTCAATGACCAGCAGATAGCCGCCGCCCAGGATCGCTGCCGCCGGCAGGAGCTTGGCGAAATCCGGCCCCACCAGCGATCGCGCGAGATGCGGCACCACCAGCCCAACCCAGCCGATGATGCCGGCGGTCGCCACGCTGGCCGAGGTGGTGAGCGTCGCCGCCGCCACGATAGCGATACGCAAAGGGCCGGTGGAGACGCCGAGCGCACGCGCCTCCTCCTCGGGCAGCGACATCACGTTCATACGCCAGCGCAGCGCGATCAGCACCGCGGCGCCGATCGCCACCGGCCCGAACAGCGGCAGCAGATCGGAGACGTCGATCGCCGCCAGGCTGCCGAGCAGCCAGAATGTCATGGCCGGCAGCTGGTTGTACGGGTCGGCGAGATATTTCATCAGTCCGACGCCGGCACCCAGCAGCGCGCCCACCACCACGCCGGTCAGCACCAGCACCAGGAGCGGATCGCGCGCGCGCACCATGGAGCCGATCATGTAGACCAGGGCGACCGCCGCCAGCCCGCCGACGAATGCCAGGGCCTGGATGGCGAAGATGCCGAGCGAGAAGAAGATGCCGATCACGGCGCCAAGCGCTGCGCCCGACGAGGCGCCCAGGATATCGGGCGACACCAGTGGATTGCGGAACAGGCCTTGGAAGGCGTTGCCGGCCACCGCCAGCGCTCCCCCCACCAGCACCTCGGCCAGCACGCGGGGCCCGCGCACATCGAGGATCACGCTATGCACGGCGAGCGACACGTGCGGCTGCCCGCCGGTCGCCTTGGCGAACAGCACGGCGGCGAGATCGCCGAGCGACACC
>JARRNI010000102.1:24901-26996 GCA_037385125.1 Pseudolabrys sp. | reverse complement strand
GCCGAATACGGCATGGTGCGCACCTATCTCGACTGGCTGATCGAGCTGCCCTGGAAGCTGCCGGAGGAAGCCCCGATCGACATCGAGGAGGCGCGCCGCATTCTCGACGCCGACCATTATGGCCTGCCCAAGATCAAGCGGCGCATCATCGAATATCTGGCGGTGCGCAAGCTGGCGCCGCAGGGCAAGGCGCCGATCCTTTGCTTCGTCGGCCCGCCCGGCGTCGGCAAGACTTCGCTGGGTCAGTCAATCGCGCGCGCCATGGGGCGCAAGTTCGTGCGCGTCTCCCTCGGCGGCGTGCATGACGAAGCGGAAATCCGCGGCCACCGCCGCACCTATATCGGCGCGCTGCCCGGCAACATCATCCAGGGTATCCGCAAGGCCGGCACGCGCAACTGCGTGATGATGCTGGACGAGATCGACAAGCTGGGCGCCGGTATCCACGGGGATCCCTCGGCGGCGCTGCTGGAGGTGCTCGATCCGGAGCAGAACAACACGTTCCGCGACAACTATCTCGGCGTGCCCTACGACCTTTCGCGCGTGGTGTTCATCACAACGGCCAACATGCTCGACACCATCCCGGGACCCTTACGCGACCGCATGGAGGTGATCAGCCTCGCCGGCTATACTGAAGGTGAGAAGCTGCAGATCGCCATGCGCTACCTGGTCAAGCGCCAGATGGAGGCGAACGGCATCAAGGAAGGCCAAGTCGAAATCACCGAGGCCGCAGTGGCGGAGATCATCCAGCATTACACGCGCGAATCGGGCGTGCGCAATCTCGAGCGCGAGATCGGCAAGGCGCTGCGCAACGCGGCGGTGCGCATCGCGGAAGGTGCCAGCGGGCCGATCAAGATCGACCGCGACGACATGGCCGGCATTCTCGGCGCGCCGCAATTCGAGAGCGAAGTCGCCATGCGCACCAGCGTGCCCGGCGTGGCGACCGGGCTCGCCTGGACGCCGGTCGGCGGCGACATCCTGTTCATCGAGGCGACGCGCCTGCCGGGCAGCGGCAAGCTGATCCTGACCGGCCAACTCGGCGACGTGATGAAGGAGAGCGCGCAAGCGGCTTTGAGCATCGTGAAGAACCAGGCGAGCCTGTTCGGCATCGATCCGACGCGCTTCGAAAAGAGCGACATCCACGTGCACGTCCCGGCAGGCGCCATCCCGAAGGACGGACCGAGCGGACCGAGCGCACCGTGCGCAGCGATACCGCCATGACCGGCGAGATCAGCCTGCGCGGCCTGGTGCTGCCGGTGGGCGGCATCAAGGAGAAGGTGGTGGCGGCGGCGCGCGCCGGCTTGAAGCGCGTGATGCTGCCAGCGCGCAATAAAAAGGACTTCGACGACATCCCCGAGGAGGCGCGCAAGACGCTCGAGTTCGTCTGGCTCGAGCGCGTCGACGAGGCGGTGGATGCGGCGTTGGAGCCCTCGAAAACCACTGCACGCGCGGAGGCTGCCGCTTGACAAACACTCAGTTCCCCCCGCGCAGGCGGGGACGAACGGATGAATGAATTAACGAGTTTCGGGCGATCGCCGCGGTGACGCGGTAGGCTCTTCCCTCTCCGCAAGGCGGCGATGCACAGGACGCCGACGAGCCGAAAGAGCGGGAGTAACGCCCCGCATCGCCCGAGCCTTTTTCTCTCCACTGTCGTGGCCGGGCTTGTCCCGGCCATGGCGCGGCTAAGCCTTTCCCTTCCTTGCCTTCATCACCTGCTCCGCCGCGGCTATGCCGGTCAGATAGGCGCCGTGCGCAGTCGAAAAGTCATGCGTTGAGCAGGCCTCGCCGGCAAAGAACAACCGGCCGTCGACCGGCGCCGCCAGGACGGCGCGCGCGCCGACCTTGCCCGGCAGCGCATATGAATAAGCGCCCCGCGCGAAGGGATCGGCGCCCCAGCGGTGCACGCGGACCGGCGTCAGCCGCTTGGCGAAATCGCCGCCCAACTGGCTTACAAGCTCCGAAACTGCGAAGTCGAAGAACGCGCCCTCGCCCGCCGCTTCCAATTCGCGCGCATTGTCGCCACCGAAAAAACATTCGATCTGCGCACGCCCAAACGGGCGGATGTGATAGGCGGCGGTCTTGCCGGTGTCCTTGGCGC
>JARRNI010000102.1:0-24894 GCA_037385125.1 Pseudolabrys sp. | reverse complement strand
AGCCGGCTGTTCGGCTCGAACTCTTCCGGCTTGTCGAGCGCGATGAACAACTTGTCGTCGAGCCCGAGCGGTAGGCCGCGCGCAGCCTCTATCTTCTGAGGCAGCGCGGGCGCGAACAGCGTCTCGGTTTCCGCCAGTACGTTGGTTGGCAGCGTCACAATTGCCCGGTCGGCGGTAATTGCCCCCTTCGCGGTCTCGATCTTCAGCCGCTTGCCGCTAATGTCAATGCGGGTGACCGCACAATCGAGCGCAACGGCTAGGCCGTCGCCGTGCCTGACGACGGTCGCGCCGTAACCTTCCACCACGCGCCAGTTCATATCCGTGCTGTCGTAGTTGTCGAAATCGCGCGCGGAAATCTGTGCGGGCTCTGCGCCGCTAATGAAAGTGACGATCGCGCCGATCAGCCCGTTCCAGCGCCAACCCGCCTCCAATGCCGCCACCACGGACGTGTCACCGTCTGTACGGGCGAGTTCGCTCACGCGCCTGTAGAATGCGTTAATCGCCTGATGGTAATCGTCCTGCTCGCCGCGCTTGAAGCCGAGCGATGAGCGCATCCAGGGCGGTGGCGTCCTATCGATGGTGTGGCCCTCGGCCTCGGCGATACCGACCCAAGGGTTTCGGTCGGCCGAATGCAGCCAACCGCAGCCGAGATCGAGCGCGCTGCCGTCGGGACCGGGCACGGTCCAGGCGCGGCCGCCGAGCTGTTCGCGCGCCTCCACGATCAGGCAATCGACGCCGGCGTCCTGCAAATGCCGGGCGGCGGCGACGCCCGCCGCGCCGCCGCCGATGATCACCACTTCGGTATCGCAGCTTGCCATGGGCAACGTCCTGCGCTGCGCCAGCGGCTATTGCAACGGCACTGAACGCTTAGCGCTCTCCGGAACGGCGCTCAGAACTCCAGCTTGTCCTGGATTGCGGCGAGCCCTGCCTTGGCGCAGGCTTCGTCCTTGTCGCCGCCGGAAGCACCCGACACGCCGACCGCGCCAAGCGTCGATCCTTCGGCCTGAATGACAAGGCCGCCGGCCACGAACACAAGCCCCGGCAAATTGCCGAGGGGGCGGCTGATCTCGCCCGTTTGGAGCATTTTCACAAGTTCGCTGGTGTTGCGGGCGAAGACCTGAGCCGCCCTCGCTTTGGCTTGCGCAACCTTCATCCCCAAGGATCCAGCGAATCGGTCGCGCAGGATGACGACGACCACTACGGCAACCTGGTAGCCGTCCTTCCGGCACTGGTTGAGCGCCGCCCGCGCCAAATCGAAGGCGACATCCGGCGAAAGCGACTTATAGGTGATGACGCCTTCGGCCGCACCAGCCGGCGTCGCCCCCACGAGCGACGCCGCCGTCAGTGCGGCCAACACGATACGTTTCATGCGGGCCTCCCTTCGGGAGCTATGGCTTGATGTAGGTCCAGCCTTCTTCCTGCAGCTCGGTCAGGCGCACCACGCCGGCCGGCACCACGCGCGCTTCCGGCACGATCTTGATCTCATGACCTTCCTTCTTGGCCATTTTCTTCATGGTGTTGTGGCAGGCCGAATAGGTCACCTTGGAGGGAAAGGCGCCGCTCTTGATCGACTTCAGGCGCGCCTTCACCGGCGACTTGTCGGCGCGCAGCATGTTGAGCCCGGGCCCGTAAGCCACGACCTCGACCTCGGCCTGCTCGCCCTTGCTGTGATAATAGGCTACCACGTTGGCCACGTTATTGAGCACCAGGTTCATAAGCTTGGGGTTGTTCGCGTCGATCTGGAAGGCAATGTGGTGGGTCTTGACCTTTTCGGCCGCCTGGCCGGGCGAGGCCAAGACCGCGCTGACCGCGAGGGCGGCGGCGAACGCGAAGATGCGTGCAACTTTTCTCATTGTCGTTTTCTCCTAGTGGTTCGTTGGTTTATGGACGAACGAGCGTGTAACCCTTCTCGGTCAATTCGAGGATACGCTTGACGCCGACCTGCACGCGCACAGCTTTCGGATTGATGTCGACGTGCTTGCCGGCGCGCTCGAGCGTATCGACGGTATTCATACAGATGTCGAACTGCACGCCTTGCGTGATGAGGCTGTCGACCAGCGGACGGCGGGGGCTTAGCGCACGCAATAGATCTATGCCCGGGCCGAACGCCACCACTTCGATCGCGATACGGTCCGGCCCGTACGCTTTCAGCAGATTGTAGGCGACGCTGAGAACTAGCGCCTGTTTTTCGGGGGCGCGGTCGGAAAGCTGCAGCACGAGGTGATGATCGGCGAACGGCTTGTCGGGCAAGGGTGACTGCGCCGCGGCCGGCAAGGCTAGCACCGCCGTCACCGCCACTACCTCCGCCATGCGGGCAAGCGCTGTCATCATTCGGCAACTCCTATCCGGCCACGCCCGGATTGTCGCTCACGCCTTTGAGCACCACTTGATTGAACTTCTTGAGCTTGGCGGTCTTCTGGCCGCGCAGATACTTCGCCACCACGTCCCATACCGGCTTGCCGGTTTGCTGGTTGACCGAGCCCCAGCCGACGACCTTGTAGCTCTTGCCGGCTTCGATCTTCTTGCCGCTGTCGAGCGTCATGTCAGAAATGCGCTTGCCCACACTTTCGCCCGGCGCGCAGGCATAGTCCATGCCGCCGACGCGCACCATGTCGCCGCCCTGCTGGCGGTAGGGATCGGGATTGAACAGGTTGTCGCAGACGTCCTCCATGATTGCCTTGATCTGCGCGCCTGTCATCTCCTGCACGTAGACCTCCGGATAGGTGATCGCGGTCTCCGACAGCAGGTCCTCCATGGTGATCGGATCGCCCGGCAGCACCGTATTGCCCCAGCGGAAGCCGGGCGAGAACACCAGCTCGGCGTCCAGCTCATGGCGCAGCGCGTCGCAGATGAGCTGATCCATGGTGCCGTTGAAGTTGCCGCGCCGGTACAAGAGATCGCCGGCCACCGCCACCTTTTCCGCGAGCCGCGCCGCCTGCGGCTTGCTCACGCGCTCGATCAGCGCCTGCATCGCGGGATCGGCCTTCAGAAGTCCTGCATAGATCGGCAGCAAGTGATAGCGCACGTTCTTGACCGCGCCCTTGCCGAGCTCGAGATCGAGCACGGCCAGGAACTTGCCGGCGGAGCCGGCATTGGTGACCAGCGTTTTGCCGCCCGCATTGCTCACCTTGACCGGCGTCGGCACCGCATCATGGGTGTGGCCGCCGAGGATCACGTCGATGCCGGTGACATGCGCGGCCAGTTTGAGATCGGGATCCATGCCGTTGTGCGAGAGCAGGATGACGGCGTCGACCTTGTCCTTCTGGCGCAGCCCGTCGACCACTTTCTGCATCTCTTTGTCGTGGATGCCGAAGGTCCAATCTGGGGTGAAGCGCTTGGGATGCGCGATCGGCACATAAGGCATTGCTTGCCCGATCACGCCGATGCGAAAGCCGCCGACTTCCTTGATCGTCGCCGGCTTGAACACGCGGCCGGAGGCTGAGTCGAATGCCGGCTCGTCGTTGAATTGGGCTTCCTCGGTCAAAAAGACGTTCTGCGCCAGGAATCCGCCCTTGAGGCGCTTGATGTTGGCGCGCAGCGTCTTTTCGCCCAGCGTGAACTCCCAATGCCCGGTCATAGCCTCGATGCCGAGCAGGTTGGCAGCCTCCACCATGTCGGCGCCGTGCAGGTCGTTGGCGAGCCCTGAGCCCTGCATGAGGTCGCCGCCGTCGAGCAGCAGCGAGCGGCCGGTCCCCGCCTCGGCGCGCAACCGGTCGACCAAGGTCTTGAGATGGGCGAAGCCGCCGAGGCGGCCATAGCGGTGCGCGGCCTCGGCGAAATCGAGATAGGTGAAGGCATGCGCACGCCAGCTATGCGGCGCGATGCCGAAGTGTTTGAGGAAGGCTTCGCCGACCAGATGCGGCGGCCGGCCCGCCATGCTTCCAATACCGAGATTGACGCTCGGCTCGCGGAAATGAACCGGCTTGAGCTGCGCATGGGTGTCGGTCATGTGCAGCACGCGGGCATTGCCGAAACGGCCGACGTCGTAAAGATCGTCGGCGCTCGCCGCTGCCCGCGCGATGCGCGGCACGGAACCCGAAACCGCCGCCGCCGTGAGAAGCTTCAACAGGTCACGGCGGCGCATTTTCGCATTCTCTTGGCCTGGGCGATCGAGGCATTGGCGAGCGCTTCCGCCATCTTGGCGTGCTTGACCGCCTCGTCGAACTTGCCGGCCGCGGCGGCTTTCTTGGCGGCCTTTAGCGCTTTGGTGGTGGTCAACCATCCGACCTTCATGGAAAGCGATTTCTTGCTCGCGGCTTCCGCCTTGGCATAGACCGCCTTGAAGTCGCTCGCGGAAGCGGCGAACGCCGCCGTCACGAAGCCGCCCACACTGAGGATGACGGCCAACTGGATCAGGAAACGAGTGCGCATGTTATTCCTCCACTTGGTCCGTTACGGGCGCGCGCCCGGCCCCGAAATCGGCAGGCCGTTCGCCATGTAGGAGAGGAAGTATTCGAGATTGCGATACTCCACGATGCCGCCCCAATTGGAGCGGTAGATCGGAAGCGCGTTCAAAATGCCGAGCGCCGGCGCCAACACCTCGGTGCGGATATGCATGCCCGCGCTCTGCACGTGGCAGCTTGCGCAGGAGAAATTGAACTGGCCGCGGCGGGTGTAGAAGTATTCCTTGCCCTTCTCATAGGCGGCGAGCGCGCGCGGATCGTCCGGGATCTTGATGTCCATGAGCTTGCCGCGCGAGGTCCAAGCCATATAGGCCGTTATCGCCGCCATGTCGCCCTTCTTGGCGTTGAACGGCTTCTCGCCGTTCTTTACGCGGCACTGGTTGACCGCCACTTCCAGCGTAATCACCGTGCCCAACTTGGCGTCGAACATCGGATAGTGCTGGCGGATGCCGATACCCTTGTTGGGGAAGCAGTCGGCATAGGTCTTGCCGTTCTTGAACGGCGTCTTGAACATCTTCTCGCCCTTCTCGACGGCGAACTGATAGGGCGGAAATGCGTCGATCGCCTTCCACTGCTTGCGCAGTCCGGCATCCATCGAATAGGGGCCGTTCACGAAATCGTTGAACTGCACCTTGGGAAAGCGCTTCTTGAAGTAGTTCTGAAACGCTTGTTGGTCCGCCTTAGGATCGATCTTGTTAGCCAGCAATGGCTGCGCCGTGCCGGCGACGATCGCGACCGCGATGCATAATTTGCGCAGCATTCACCAATCCTCCCCTGTCGCCCCGCTCTCCGGAGCCTTTATTTGACGCTTTATTGGATTTTGGCCGTGAGCGAATCCGATTCACCCTTGTTGTCGACCCAACTCACCTTCAGCGGATCGCCTTTCTTGCCGCCCTTGAAGCTGAACTTCACATAAGGATCCTTGGAGACGGCCGGGCCCCACAGCGCGGTGAACACCGTCTTGCCGCCGTGCTCGAACTCCAGCACCTGGATAAAATGCGCCGGAATGATCTTGCCGGTTTTCTTGTTTTTCACGAATCCGGAGTCCATCGGATGCCGGATCAGGGATTGAACCGTGGTCGTGCCGCCGCTCGCGACCGCTCGCACGCGAATTGTCGATGCCATTGCTATCGCCTCTCTGTTCGATGACGCCGATCAGCCGCCGCAGCCGCCGACCGTGACCTTAACGTCTTTGGTCGCGCTGTAGAGCTTGCCGTTAGACTCCACGACGGCGACGACCTTGCCGGTCTTCGCCATCTTCAGACGGCTCGAAACCGACGCCATGGTGCCTTCCGGAATCTTGTAGGCGGCGGCCAATACGTTCGGATTTTTCAGCACCAGGACGGCGATGCCGGTGACCTTGGGCAGCGTGCTGCTGACCGCGATCGGCACCACCGCGCCGTTTTCCGCAATCTCCGGCGCGTCGAGGTTGATTTTGTCGGACGGCTCCGCGGTCTTGCCATACAGCGCCTTGAGAGTGTCCGCCTCGCTCTTGTGCTTGAAGGCGTCCGCTGGCCAACCCTTGGCGTCCGCCGCGAAGGCCGGGAACGGGAAACTGCCGAGACCGAGCCCGACCAGGCCGCCGGCCAAGGCACCCTTCAGAATCGTGCGCCGCACGACGGGCGCGTCGGAAAAGTCGCTCATCACATTTTTCTCCTGTTAGACCCGCGCACGCTCAGCGCGTGTAGAGGAAATCGACAATGTCTTCGATTTCCTTGTCGTTGAGAATGAGATTCCGCTTGAACGGCGGCATCACGGTCAGCTCGTTGTACTTCGTCTCGTCGGAGATGATCGCCACGAGCTTCTTCCGGTCGGGAAAGCGCTTCTTCATATTGCTGAGCTCGGGCCCGATATTGCCGAAGTTGACCGCGCCCTTAATCTGGTGGCAGGTGATGCAATTGCCCTTGCTTTTGTTGTAAGCGAGCTTCTGACCCTCGGCCACCGAAGCGGCGGAGGCGGCCGCGGCGGGCGTCAAACCCAACACCAGCGCACCAACGACCGCGCCGGCAGCTGCCGCCAGCACATAATGCGACTGTCTGAATTCCATCTGCTTTCCTCCCCCGCATGGACCGTTATGCCCGGCCCTATTTCGGTTCGAATTTGTCCAGTGGACCGGTGGTCCGTGGCGTCAGTTGTTTTCCTTCGGCACTCGATTCGATCTTGATCTTCTTGGGATCGGCGCAGCCCGTCATGCATTCCTTTGCGAAGGTATCGGGCCGCGGATCCTTCCAACTGAAGTTATTCCGGTTCGGCATTTTTACTTTAGGCAAAGTGTTGCGATCTGCAACGAAATTATTTCCCACAATGTCGTTCAGGTTAAGCACGTAAGCGGTGACCGCGTAAACATCGTTGGCAGACAACGAGTGCGGTGCGGTATATGGCTGTGCGCGATTGATATAATCGAATAAAGTGATAACGAACGGCCAGTAGCTGCCGACAGTGCGCTGCGGACGGTCTTGCTTCAGGGTTCCCTCGCCGCCCGCCAGCTTCGGATAACGCCCCACGCCTTCGCCGAAGATGCCATGGCAGCCGGCGCATTGCGCGGCGAAAACATCGGCGCCTTTGCTCACGCTGCCGCTGCCGGGCGGCAAGCCTGCGCCATCAGGTCGCACATCAATGTCCCAGCCGGCGATTTCCGCTTGCGTCGCGGGCCGGCCGTAGCCGTAGTGTCCGGGCTCGGCCGCGACCGCCGAGCCGGCGAAAGTTGCCGCCAGCAGCACGGCGGGCAGCGTGGCACGATGCTCAGCCAAGCTGCACATCGAAGACGCTCCCATCGGGCTTCACCTGCCAAGTCTGGATCGCATTGTTGTGGTATGTCGAATTGGTGCCCCGCGCCTTGCGCAGTTCGGTCATGCTCGGCTGCACATAGCCGGTCTCGTCAACGACGCGCGATTGCAGCAGCGCCGGCTTGCCGTTCCAGCGCCAAGGTAACGCGAAACGCGTCAGCGCCTTGTCGATAACTGGGCCTTTGATCTGCGCGCCCGTCCAGTTCACGCCGCCGTCGACCGACACGTCGACCGCCTTCACCTTGCCGCGCCCGCTCCATGCCAGCCCGCGGATTTCGTAAATGCCGGCGCCGCGTAGCGGCTTTTCAGGACAGGGCGAAGTGATGACCGATTTGGCTTCCATGACCCAGGTGAAGCCGCGCGCGCTGCCGTCCGGCATGAGGTCGGTGTATTTCGAGGTCTCCTCGCGCGTGAACCAAGGGCGATCGCCGAGCTTGATCCGGCGCAGCCATTTGACCGAGACATTGCCTTCCCAGCCGGGCACCAGCAGACGCAGCGGAAACCCCTGCTCCGGCCGCAAGGCCTCGCCGTTCTGCGCATAGACCACGAGACAGTCATCGAGGCACTTCTGGAGCGGCAGGCTGCGCGTCATGTGCGCGCCGTCGGCACCTTCGGCCAACAGCCACTTCGCTTGGCTTTTGAGCCCTACCTCCTCGAGCAGCGTGGAGAGCTTGACGCCGGTCCATTCGGCGCAGCCGATCATGCCGTGGGTGAATTGCAGCGAATTGAGCTGCGCGCCGCGCCATTCCATGCCGCCATTGGCCGGGCATTCGAGAAAACAGATGCGCGAGACGCTGGGAAAACGCTTGATGTCCTGCATGGTGAGGATGAGCGGCCGCTCCACCAAGCCGTGGATCAGCAGGCGATGCTGGCGAGGGTCGACATCGGCGCGGCCGGAATGATGACGTTCGAAGAACAGGCCATTCGGCGTGATGATGCCGCTCAGGTCCTGCAGGGGCGTGAAACTGACCGAGGACTGGCGCGTCGCGGTCAGCCAGGGAACGTTGCGCCGGATTACGTCTTTGACGAATTTCGAAGGCTGGCCATAGGGGCGGTCGACGACGCCCGAGCCAAGCGTGCGAGACCACGGCGGCTCCGCCGGCGGATATGCCTGCCCCGCTTTCGCCGCGCCGCGGCCGAAGACAGCGCCGCCCGCCAGCGCCGCACCAAAGGCTAGGAAGCTCCGGCGCCCCCCATCGGCGGCCCGGCCACGGAACGATGTCCGGTGACGAAAGACCGGCAGCGCCATCCTGATTTTCGCTCCCCCGATTGTTACTGTTGTTCTTGGACAAATGTTCTTGGACAAATCACATTCAGACTTAGTGATATTCAATTTGTCCTACATGTTTCCGGGAGTCCAGCCCTTAATATAGGAATATCTATCCAATCAGCCGGCGCCGCGTCGGCGGCGGCTATCTCGCTAGCCGGCTGCGACGGCGACGCCGGCACGATGCGCCGGCAGGTCGGTGCCAAGCGCGCGCCGAAGCCAACCTCCTGCAACTGCAGCAGGTCCCGTTCTATTCTGAAGACCTGTTTGAATGCACCCCGATCGGCAAGGACGCCATTATCACGTGGCCGACGCGCACAACTCGTGTCTGATCGTGCAGGAGTCGACGCGGCACTTCACGCTGCGTTCGGTGGCGGCAATCGCGACGGGACATTAAGAATCCGACGCATGCTCATGACGGTGAAGCCGGGCAAGCTAAGATATCAATCTAGTTTGCGTAATGTTTTCATTGATAGTTAAAATGAAATCGATAGCTTGGTGCCCTCACATACGATCAGCACCAAGGTGTCGATTATGGAAGCGCGCAGAATCGCCTTGGTCCAGGACAGCTTCGAAAAAGTGTCGGCGCTGGGCCTGCAGGCCACCGAGATTTTCTACCGCGAGCTGTTCGCGATCGATCCATCGCTGCGCGCAATGTTCAGCGACGACCTGAAAGATCAGCAGAAGAAGCTGATGGGGGATATTGCTTAAACCAGATGCTGTTCGAGGGTGCGGTTCGAGGGTGCGGTCGACGGCGGCAGTGGCGGCTGTATTCTCCCGCCAACGTCCCGCTTGACCGGGCCGCCGCCCCATCACACCCTGCGGCGCGAAGCGGCCGGGAACGGGAAAACAGCAATCGTGGCAGGGGAAAACGACCATATTGTCGCCGAGATGGCGGCGCGGATCTTTGCCGACCTTGCCGACCCGCAGACGGTCAACCAGGCCGGCAACGAGGCGTGGCGGGCACCGCTCTGGCAGGCGGTCAGCGAGGCCGGGCTGCCGCTCGCCTGGGTGCCGGAGGAACTGGGCGGCGCCGGCGCCAGCCTGGCGGACGGCTTTGCTATCCTGGGCATCGCCGGCCGCTTTGCTCTTCCCGCACCGCTGGCCGAGACGCTGCTGGCGGGCTGGCTCATAGCGCGCGCAGGCCTTCAGGCCCCCACGGGTGCGATGACAGTGGCACCCTGCCGCCCACGTGACCGCATCGCGTTCGGCGGCGACGACACCTTGAACGGACGCGCCACGGCGGTGCCCTTCGCATCGCAAGCCAAGCACATCGCCGTGCTGGCCGATGGCGACAGCGGAGCCGTGGTCGCGCTGGTGGCGGCGAAGGACTGCCGGCTGGGCCACGGACAAAACCTCGCCGGCGATGCCTCGGACACCGTGAGCTTCGATGGCGCCAAGCCCGTATGCAGCACGCCTGCGCCGGCCGGGCTGGACCAGCGCGCGCTGATGCTGATAGGGGCGACGGCGCGCAGTGTGCAGACCGCCGGGGCGCTGGAGGCCATCCTGTCGCTCGCCGTCGACTACGCCAACGAGCGGGTCGCCTTCGAGCGCAAGATCGGCAAGTTCCAGGCGGTGCAGCAAAATCTTGCGCGGCTCGCCGGCGAGGTGGCGGCGGCCCTGGCGGTTGCCGGCTCGGCCGCCGACGCGCTGTCGCAGACGCAAGCCGCCGAGGACGCGGTTTCCCTGGAAGCCGCCTCGGCCAAGATCCGCTGCGCCGAAGCAGCGGCCGAAGGCTCGGCAATCGCGCATCAGGTGTTCGGCGCCATCGGCTTCACCCAGGAGCATATCCTGCATCGCTTCACCCTGCGCATGCTGGCCTGGCGCGAGGATTTCGGCGACGAAAGCTGGTGGGCGGCCGAGCTCGGCCGCAACGTGGCGCGACGCGGCGGCTGGATCGGCATGACCTGGCCGAAACAATATGGCGGCGGCGAGCGCAGCTTCCTCGAGCGCTACGTCGTGACCGAGGAATTCCGCGTCGCCAATGCGCCGGTGCGCTCGCATTTCGTTGCCGACCGCCAGAGCGGGCCAGTCCTGCTCAAATACGCGCCGGAACACATCAAGGCCGATATTCTGCCGCGCATCTGCCGTGGCGAACTGTGTTTCGTCATCGGCATGAGCGAGCCCGGCTCCGGCTCCGACCTGTTTGCCGCCAAGACCAAGGCGACCAAGGTCGACGGCGGCTGGAAGATCAACGGCACCAAGATCTGGACCAGCAACGCCCATATCGCCGACTACATGATCGGCCTGTTCCGCACCTCAGCGCCCACCAAGGAGAACCGCCGCCACGGCCTCACGCAATTCCTGATCGACATGAAGGCGCCGGGGATAACCGTCAATCCGGTCATCCAGATGACCGGGCAGCACGACTTCAACGAAGTGGTGTTCGAGGACGTATTCATGACCGACGATCACGTCCTGGGCGAGATCGACGGCGCCTGGCACCAAGCCACCAGCGAGCTCGCCTATGAGCGCAGCGGCCCCGAGCGGTTTCTCGAAACCTTCTATGTCCTGGTCGAGATGATCCGCGCCGTTGGGCCCGAGCCCGACCTGCGCAGCGCCGAGGGGCTCGGCCGGCTGGTGGCGCAGCTTCACACCCTGCGGCGCATGTCGGTGTCGGTCGCCGGCATGCTGCAAGCCGGCAAGGAGCCGGTGGTGGAAGGCTCACTGGTGAAGGACCTCGGCACCGTCTGGGAGCAGAAACTGCCCAACCGCGTGCGCGAATTGACTGCCTTTCTCGAGGCGGAAGTCAGCAACCGCGCCACGCTGGAAGAGCAACTCGCCTTCGGCATGACGGTGGCGCCCAAGCTCACCATCCAGGGCGGCACCACCGAAATCCTGCGCGGCATCATCGCCCGCGGCCTCGGCCTGCGGTGAGAGGCAAGCCGTTCGTGCCCGACATCGCCAAACTCTTGTGCCCGCAATCGGTGGCCGTGGTCGGCGCGTCGAACGAGCTGCACAGCCTGCGCGGCCGCATTCTGGAGATTATCCTGAGCCACCCTTACGCCGGCAAGGTCTATCCGGTCAGCCGCAGCGCCGCCGAGGTGCAGGGACTCAAAGCCTACAAGGCGATCGACGACCTGCCTGGCCCGGTCGATCTCGCGATCCTGATCATTCCCGCGCAATACGTGCCGGCCGAGCTGGAGCGCTGCGGCAGCAAAGGCATCAAGGCCGCCGTCATTCTCTCTTCCGGCTTCGCCGAGGAGCCGGGCGGCGCCGGCGCGGCGATGCAGGACGAGATCGGGACAATCGCCCGCCGCTACGACATGGCGGTGAGCGGGCCCAACACCGAAGGCTTCGCCAATATCGAAGCGGCTTTCTGCCCGACCTTCAGCCCGGTGATGGACAAGAAGGCAGGTGCTATCCGGCCGGCGCGCGCGCTCGGCGGCGGCCAGGTCTCGGTGATCTCGCAAAGCGGCGGCCTGGGCTTCGCCTTCTTCGACCGCGCGCGCCCGCGCAATCTGGCCTTCCGCAACATCGTCACCACCGGCAATGAGGCGGCGCTCGAAGCCACCGATTTCATCGATTTCCTGCTCGACGAGGGCGGCACCGACGTCTTCCTGCTGCTCTTGGAGGACGTAAAGTCGCCGGAGAAATTCAAACGCGTGGCGGAAAAGGCGCTGCGCGCGAGCAAGCCGCTGATCGTCGGTAAGATCGGCCAGTCGGAGCCGGGCAGCCGCGCGGTCGCCTCGCACACCGCAGCGCTCGCCGGCTCGGAAGCCGCCTACCGCGCCGTGTTCGAGCGCTACGGCTTGATCGAGGCGCGCGATCTCGACGGCATGCTCGATCTCGCCGTCGGCTTTCTCGCCTGCGGCGACAAGCTGCCGGCCGGCAAGCGCGTCGGCGTGTGCACGTCGTCGGGCGGCGCCGGCGTATGGATGGCCGACGCCTGCTCCGCCGCCGGCCTCGACGTGCCGGTGCTCGACCCGGAAACGCGCAAGTCGCTCGACGTGCACATTCCCTCCTACGGCACCTCGCAGAACCCTGTCGATTCGACCGCGCAGGGCGTGCAGAAACTCGGCTACGCCACCTTCGCCCATCTGGTGGCGCAGTCGCCGCTAATCGATGGCGTTGTCGTCGTCGCGACCGCGCGCCGCTCCGCCTTCCTCGAAAACGACCTGCCCAAGCTGAAGGAGTTGGGGCGCCAGTCGAACAAGCCGGTGTTCATGTGGACGTATACGCTGCCTGCCGAGCGCAGCATCGAGATCTTGAACGAAGCCGGCTATCCGCTTTTCACCGGCGCCCTTGGCTGCGCGCGCACCCTGCGCGCCATGGCGGATTATCGCGCCTTGCGCGAGCGCATGCAGGGCCATCCACCCGTTGCACCCGCACCGCACCCGGCGCGCGCCAAGGTGGCTGCCGCTATTGCGGATGCCGGCCCGGTCTTGTGCGAATGGCAGGCGCGTCCGCTGCTGGCAGCCTACGGCATCGGCCAAGGCAATGCCGGTACGCTCGTCCATTCCGCCACCGAAGCGCGTGCCGCCGCAAAGGCTTTTCGTTGCCCGGTCGCATTGAAGGTGCAGTCCGCCGACATTCTGCACAAGACCGAGGCGGGCGCGGTCGCGCTGAGGCTCGACGAAGACGGCGCCTATGACGTCTATGACAGGATCATCGAAGCCGCCCGGCGCCATGCGCCGGACGCCCGGATCGACGGCGTACTGGTGCAGCCGATGGCGGCGCCAGGCCGCGAGGTCATTGTCGGCATCAATCGCGACGCGCGCTGGGGGCCGCTCATGATGGTGGGGCTGGGGGGCGTCATGGTCGAGACCATGGGCGACGTGGCGCTCTCGCCGGTGCCGCTCGACCGCGATGCGGCGCTCGCGCTGCTCGCGCGCCTGAAGGGTGCACGCGTGTTCGAAGCGCACCGCGGCATGCCACCCGCCGACACCGATGCGCTGGCCGACCTCATGGTGAAGCTTGCGCAATTCGCCGCCGACCATGCCGAGGACATCGCCGAGATCGATCTCAATCCGGTGATCGTGCACGGCAAGGGCGAGGGCGTTTCGGTGGTGGATGCCTTGATTGTCAGACGCACCGCACAGGATGCCGCGCGCCGCAGCGCGGCCGAATAGCAACGAAGGAAATTGCCATGAGCGATATCGCCATCGAGAAGAGCGGCCGCGTGGCGCTGGTCGAGATCCGCCAGCCGCCGCACAATTTCTTCGACATTGCGCTGATCAAGGACATCGCCGCGGCCTTCGAATCTTTCGACGAGGACGGCGATATCCGCGCCGTCGTGCTGGCCTCCCAGGGCAAGTCGTTCTGCGCCGGTGCCAATTTCGGCGACGGCTCGACGCTGGACAAGGAGGGCCAGCAGCCGAGCGAATTAAGCCACCAGCAGGCGGTGCAGCATCTCTATATCGAGGGCAACCGGCTGTTCCGCACCAAGAAGCCGATTATCGCGGCCGTGCATGGCGCCGCGGTCGGCGGCGGGCTCGGGCTCGCCATGGTGGCGGATTTCCGCGTGACTTGCCCGGAGGCCCGCTTCTGCGCCAACTTCACCCGGCTCGGCTTCCACCCGGGCTTCGGCCTGACCGTCACCTTGCCCGCAGTGATCGGCCCGACCAAGGCGGCGATGATGTTCTACACCAGCCGCCGCGTGCCGGGTGAGGAAGCTTTCGCGATGGGCCTTGCCGACGTGCTGGTGCCGCAAGATCGAGTGCGCGAGGCCGCGCTCAAGCTCGCCGCTGAGATCGCGGAGAATTCGCCGCTCGGCCTGATCGCCACGCGCACGACCATGCGCGGCGATATTGCCGACCGCGTGCGCAAGGCCACCGACCACGAGCTGGAGGAGCAGACGCGGCTGCGCAAGACCGGCGATTTCAAGGAGGGCGTGAAGGCGATGGCGGAACGCCGCGTACCAAATTTCACAGGGCGCTAGCCGAATTCCGCCGTCGCCGACATCGCGGTGACGCCGTCGGCGCGCTCGGCGCGCAGCGCGCGTTCGGCGCCGTCCATGCGCCCGACCAGCCGGATCTCCTGATCCGCGAATAACGGCGCCTCACCGCGAAAACTGAAACGCGTGACATTGCGCTGCCCGACGTCCTCGGCGAATTCGCATAGCCGTGTCGCCGTCAGCGGCCCGTGCACGATGATGCCCGGATAGCCTTCCTCCTGGGTCACGTAGTTCCAGTCGTAATGGATGCGGTGGGCGACGAAGATCGCCGCGGAATAGCGGAACAGTTCGACCGTGTTCGGCGTCCAGGCCCGGGCGGTTTCGCCGGCCGTCAGCGGCGCGGGCGGCTTGGGCGTCACCGGCGGCGTCGGCACGCCGGCGCCGCGATAGACGATTGCTTGCTCCTCCTCAATGCAAGCGATGCCCGCCTGCGAAAGCGTCCGCGCCACCCGCACGAACACCAGGTCGCCGCTGCGGCCCTGGCGGTGCTGCACCGAGAGCACGCGCGAATCGCGCGTCACTTCCTCGCCGATGCGCAGCCGGCGCAGGCAACGCATATCGGAGCCGGCGAACATCCGGCGCGGCAGGCTGACCGGCGGCAGGAAGCCGCCACGGCGCGGATGGCCGTCGTGGCCCAGTGTGAGGGTGGGCGCCGAGGGCTGGAAAAGCCCGTGGTGCCACATGGCGGGCAGATCGTGCTCCGGCAGCGGCCGGTCGAGCGTCGCCGCCATGCGCGCGGCAAGATGCGCCCCCACCACGTCGATCTCGCGCAGCGTGCGGCCGACATGGGCTTGGTAGCTCTCAATCTCGGCGGGTGTGATCGGCGCGTTCGCCATGGCCTCGCTCCGCTGCGTTCTTGCAGGCCGTTCCGCACGCGCCCGTCGCGTCGCGGGACATGGGACAAAGACCTGGCTTGACGGGTGGAGCGGAGCTTAGCGCAAACCGGCGCGAGCGCCGAAGCGGCGCGCACTTTCCTGGCTCGCCCGCGTGCCGCGCCGGGCGGCGAATGACGCCAGCAGCGCAAGCCGCGCGGCGCGTTGCATGTCGCGGTCGGCGGCCGTGCCCCGCCCGCGCACAACGCCGCGCCTGGCCTTGCGCAGCTTCAAATCCAAGGTCTCGAACAGTCCCTGTGGGACGCGAATGCGGTCCGGCGCGCGCGCCATGGCGCGCAGCCAACGCTCCACGCTCGCGCGCAGCTTCGGCGACGCCATCCAGGCCGCGCTGTCCCACTGCGGGGCCTCCGCCATCTTCGGCGCCACATGCAGGTCGAGGATGATCGGATGATGATCGGACGGCCCCCGGGCCAAGACCCGTTTCTGCGAGCAACGCAATCCGCGCGCCATGCAACGGTCGAGACGGAACGGGATGATATTGCTGGCCGTGTGGGTCGGCTGGCGCGGGCCGATATCCCTGAAGCCGGACAACTTGATCGGCCCAACCGCGTTATAATCGCCGATGACGGCGGCGGGACCGGCGAGCGTGCGCACGATATGGAGCAGTTGCAGCCGGTTCAGCAACTGGCCGTGCGACAGATGGACGTTAGCGAAGGCGATGCCGTGAAGGTGCACGATCTGCGCCACACGCGGCGGCACGCGGCCGGGAACCGACGAGGCCGGCAGCGGCAGCGCAGTGGGCGGCGGCAGAGAGTGCGGGCTCCAGACCGCCAGACCATAGACGCGGCCGTGCAGCGGCTCGCGATAAAAATGGCCGCCGACGAGGGCGGGCAATTCCGCCAGCTCCTCAGTCGCTTCCTGCAGCAGCAGAAGATCCGGGCGGTGGCGCTCGATCAGCGCCGCCACATCGCTCGCGTCCGCTCCCGTCAAACGCAGCAGGTTCCAGCTGATGATTCTCAAGTTCCACGTTCCCCGGTGGGCACCATTGGAATTCTTCGATTCCATCCTGGCGAATAGTCCGAACCCCGTTGTGGCCGCCGCACCCGGCCGGCAGCCAGCCCGAATCGCTCTGGAAGGAAAATCTGGCCATTATTTGGTGAAAAACACCGCGGTTTCAAGCCCATGGCCGGCCGGATTGGTTAAAGACCTTGTCTGGCCTTAGCTTGAGTCCCGATAAGCCGCGCTGCGGAAAAAGCCAAGGGGCGTCGGATTGCTGGAGTGGTTGTTCATCGCGGTCTATGTGGCGGTCGCCGGCATCGTAACGGTGCACGTCCTGCTGACCAAAAGCGACGTACGCGCCGCGCTCGGCTGGGTGGCAGTCGCCTGGCTGTCGCCGATTTTCGGCGCGCTGCTCTATCTCGTCTTCGGCGTCAATCGCGTGACGCGCCGCGCCCTCCACTTCACGCGGCTGGAGCACCAGCGCGGCAGCGACACCGGGCCCGACGCGCAGCCGGCGGTGCCCGCCAACATCGCCGCGCTGGCCGGAGTCGGCCAGCGCGTCACCGGAAGCCCGCTGATCGCCGGCAATGCCATCACGCTTCTGCAAGGCGGCGACGCAGCCTATCCGGCGATGCTGGCCGCCATCCGCGAGGCCCGCCACAGCATCGCAGTCGCCTCCTACATCTTCCGCAACGACGCCATCGGCCGTGCCTTCGTCGACACGCTCATCGAGGCGCAGAACCGCGGCGTCGCCGTGCGCGTGCTCATCGATAGTGTCGGCAGCGGCTATTTCTTCTCCGGCACGCTGCGGCGCCTCAAGACCGGCAAGGTTCCGGCCGCGCGCTTCCTGCACACCTGGCTGCCGTGGCGCATGCCGTTCCTCAACATGCGCAACCACAAAAAGCTGCTGATCGTGGACGGGACGGTCGGGTTCACCGGCGGTCTGAACATCGAGGCGGAGCACTCGTTCAGGCTGTCGTCGAAAAACTACGTCGACGGCGTCCAGGTCCGCATCGAAGGGCCGGTAACGCGGCAGCTCATGGACACTTTCGCACGCGACTGGTCCTTCACCACGGACGAGCTTCTCGACGCGGATGAATGGTGGCCGCTGATCAAGCACGCGGGAGCGGTCTTTGCCCGCGGCATCCATTCGGGGCCGGACGCCGACATCTACAAGCTCGAAACCATCCTGGGCGCGGCGCTTGCGCAGGCGCGAGAGCGCATTCGCATCGTCACGCCCTATTTCCTTCCCGACCAGCGCCTGCAATTCGCCATCGCTCAGGCGGGACTGCGCGGGGTCGAGGTCGAGATCCTAATCCCGGAGCGATGCGATTACATATTTCTGGATTGGGCGATGCGCGCCCATCTGCGCTTCTTCGAGGACGTGCCCGCCACGGTGTATTTGAGCCCTTCCCCGTTCAACCATGCCAAGCTCATGACAGTCGACGGACAATGGTGCCTGATCGGCAGTTCCAACTGGGACACCAGGAGCTTCCGGCTCAATTTCGAATTCGACCTGGAGTGCTACGACCACGCGCTGACGGCCGATGTCGATGCCTTGATCGACGAGAAGATCGCGCGTAGCAGAAAGGCGAGCTGGCAGGAGCTCTCCACCGCGCCGCGCTGGGCGCAACTGCGCGACGCGGCGACGCGGCTTTTTCTGCCTTATCTTTAAGAGCAGCGCTCGCGCTCACCGTGGCCGGGCTCGCCGGTCTCTCGAATTCGCGCACCATGCCCGTCCGGCCTCGTTCAAACCGGATGGCGGTCCCGACAGGACTCGAACCAGCAATTGAGTCAGCGTGCCGGCCGCTATCCTGAGGAGACTTGCTCCGCCTGGTCCAGCGTCTTTAGCTCGCGCCGCATGATCTTGCCCGACGACGTTGTCGGCAGGGCCGGGACAAACTTCACCTCGCGCGGCACCTTGTAGGCCGCCAAATGCTTCCGGCAGAACCCGATCATCTCTTCTGCGTCCGCGCTGGCGCCGGACTTAAGCACGATATACGCCTTGGCGATCTCGCCCTTGTTCGGATCGGCCTTCGCGCCGACACCCACCATGGCGACCGCGGGATGCCCAGCAATGACCCGCTCGATCTCGGCCGGATAAATGTTATAGCCCGCCGTCAGTATCATGTCTTTCTTGCGATCGACAATGTAAAAGTAGCCGTCCGCATCCATTTTTCCGAGATCGCCGGAATGCAGCCAGCCATCTGGCTCAATAGTTTCTCGCGTCGCTTTTTCGTTGCCGTAGTAGCCGAGCATGTTGAGCGGGCCCTTGACCATGAGCTCGCCGACTTCGCCGGCAGGCAAGGTTTTCGACGGGTCTGCCGGATCGGCAATGCGGCCGTGCATGAACGGCATCATGATGCCGACCGAGCCCAGCCGGTTTTCGCAGTAGGAATGCTGCATGATGCCGGGGCCGGCGAGCTCGGTCATGCCCCAGAGCTCGAGTACTTCGGTGCCGGTGCGCTCGCACCATTCGGTCGACTTCGCCGCCGGCATAGCTTGCCCTCCGACCACCGCCGCCCTCAACGGCGAAAGGTCGTATTTGTCGAAATCGGGATGCGTCAGCATGTAGAGATACATGGTGGGCACGCCGTCGATGATGGTCACTTTGTGGCGCTGCATCGCTTCGAGCGCCTGCTGGGCGTCAAATTTTTCCAGCAGCACGAAGGTCAGCCCAAGCATGAAACTCAAGTTCATGACCACAGTGCCGTAGACATGCGCAAGCGGCAAGCCAGTGAACTGTACGTCGGGCTCGGTGCGCACATTCATGGCGGCAGTAAGCGCCGCATTCAACACCACGTTGCGGTGGCTGAGCATGGCGCCTTTGGGGAAGCCGGTGGTGCCCGACGTATAGCAGATGGTCGACAGATCGTCGGCGCTGTTGCCGGGCGCCTCGATGGCCTCAGACTGGCCGGCCAGCAGATCGTCGAACGACATGGTGCCGGCGAGCGGCGCGCCGATGACGACAATCTCGTTCAAGTGGCCTTCGGTCTTGAGATCAAGCACCGCCTTGGCGCGGTCCGGCGTGGTAATCAGCGCCTTGGTGCCGCAATCCTTGACCACATAGGAGAGCTCCTCCGCGGTCAGCATGGCATTGACGGGATTGATAACGCCGCCTGCTTTGGCAATGCCGGCATAGCTGATTGCCCATTCCGGGCTGTTTTGGGCGAACAGCGTGACCCGGTCGCCTTTCTCCACGTCCAGAGCCTTCAGCCCGTTGGCCGCCCGATTGGTCAGCCGTTCCAGATCGCGGAAGGTGAACGTTCGATCGCCAAAGATCAGCGCCGGCTTGTCAGGGAGGCGGGCAGCGGTGGCCGGCAGTTCACGGTTTCCAAGTTCACGACGTGGCGCATGACGTGGAATTCATCGCTGATGCCGTTGCCGCCATGCATGTCGCGGGCGGTCCGCGCGATGTCGAGCGCCTTGCCGCAATTGTTGCGCTTGAGCAGTGAAATCGCCTCGGGCGCCAGCTTGCCGGTATCGAACAGCCGTCCCGCCTGAAGGCAGATCTGCAGGCCGAGGGTGATTTCGGTCTGCATGTCGGCAAGCTTCTTCTGGATGAGCTGATTGGCGGCAAGCGGCCGGCCGAACTGCTTGCGGTCCAGCACATATTGGCGGGCGGCGTGCCAGCAGAACTCGGCCGCTCCCATCGCGCCCCATGCAATGCCGAAACGCGCGCGGTTGAGACAGCCGAAGGGGCCGGCGAGTCCCGTCACATTCGGCAGCAGATTTTCCGCCGGCACGAACACGTCTTCTATCACGATTTCGCCGGTGATGGAGGCGCGCAGGCTCAACTTGCCTTCGATTTTCGGCGCCGACAGCCCTTTCATGCCGCGTTCCAGCACGAAGCCGCGGATCACGTCGTCATCGGTCTTGGCCCACACCACGAAGACGTCGGCAATCGGCGAATTAGTGATCCACATCTTATTACCGGTCATGCGGAAACCGCCGTCGACCGACTGCGCGCGCGTCGTCATGCCGCCAGGATCCGAGCCGTGGTCGGGCTCGGTCAGACCGAAGCAGCCCACCCACTCGCCGCTCGCGAGCTTGGGCAGGTATTTCATCCGCTGCTCCTCAGTGCCGTAGGCATAGATCGGATGCATGACCAGCGAGCTTTGCACGCTCATGGCCGAGCGGTAGCAGGAGTCGACGCGTTCCGCCTCCCGCGCCACCAGGCCGTAGACGACATAGCTCGTGGCGGCGCAGCCATATTTTTGCGGCAGCGTGGGCCCAAGTAGGCCGAGCCCGCCAAATTCGCGGATGATATTACGGTCGAATTCCTCGTAGCGGTTCGCCATTAGCACCCGCGGCATCAGCTTTTCCTGACAATAGTCGCGCACCGTGTCGCGGATCATGCGTTCGTCTTCCGTCAGCTGGCTCTCCAGCAGCAGCGGATCGTCCCAATGGAAGGCGCCGTACTTGTTGGAAGGCACCGTTTCGACCTTCTTCGGAAGAGCCATGGTGTTCATGTTGGTCTCCTACGGCGGCGCCGGCCGGCCGTTTTTTTACGCGCCAAATTCGCGTGCCGCCTCGGCATGCTTTTTGGCCGCGTCCGCGCGCTCGTTTTCTCCGAGATCGGTCAGCACGTCCGCATAAGTCTGCCAATTCCCCTTGCGGGTGCCGCGACTCAGCACCCGCTCCGACAGCAAGCTGCGCGCCGCGGGCAGGTTATGTGCGCGCACCGCGGCATCGCAAATGAGCTGCGCAAACAGGTCGCGCTGCGCATGGCTGCCGCCGATGGACACTACTTCGTTGCGCACGGCCCACAAGAGGTCGCACGCCCTGTCATAGTCGCCTTCCTCATAGGCAATCATGCCCTCGCACAAGGGGACCAGAATATTTCGGGTGACTTGCGCGCGCCAGTCCTGACCCTGCCCGACAAACTCGGCCATCGATTCGACGTGGCGGCGCGCCACGTCGAAATCTCCGTTGGCGGCGAGCGCCAGGCAGAAATGGGCGTCCCGGAAGGGCAGCATGTGGTCGTGGATGCGTTTTTCGGAATGCTCGGCCAGCGCCTTCCAGCGTTCGCCGATGTCGACCCCGATCATCTGCAGACGCTTGAGCAGCGCAGCCTGGTTGGACACGTCGACATAGGTTTCCGAATTCACCGAGCAGAGCTCATGATCGTACAGGCTGAGCGCGCGATCGTAGTCGCCTTGCGCGATGAAGAACAGCGCGGCGTGCCACCACACATGCGCCTTGAAGGGATTCTTCTTGGCCCATTGGTCCGGCGAGTAGTCCAGCCACTTGACGCCCTCGGCCGAGCGCCCCTGCATTTCCAGTACATGGGCGACAGAGTGAATGGCCCAGAGATCGCCGGGATTTTTCTCGACCGCTGCGCGGCCCCAGCGCTCGGCTTCTTCATAGGCGCCGCATTCCTCCAGCGCGTAAGCATACATGCCCTGCACGCAGCCGTAGCCCGGCACATCGTCGTCCCACTCGCCGAGCACGCCTGCCAGCACCGAACGCATCACCTGGCTGCGCCCGGCGTAGAAGCTAATGGTGTGATGCAGCTTGAGCGCCAAGAGGTCGCGCGGACTTTCGACCAGGACCTGCTCCCAGTGAAAGCACGCCTTCACGATGTCGCCGGCCGCCCAGGCCCGTAAAGCGTCGACGTGCAGGCGCTCACGTTGCGTCGCGGTTCCGAGATTGGGCCGGATGCCGTCGAGCGCCTGCTGCACCTTCGGCAGGATCGCCTTGTTTTCCAGCATCAGCAGGAAATAGCCGCGAAAGCACTTGGCCAGCACAAAGTCCGAGTCCGTCTCGAGCGCAGCCTTGACCCGCGCGGAAGCGGTGGTCCGGTAGTCCAGATAATCGGTGACGGCCTGATCGATATGCTTGGCCGCATCTGCGCTTGCGGTTGTGAGCTCAAGCCCTCGGGAGTCGACTTGCATGCGCGTTTACTCCAACTCGAGATCCTTCGCGTGTCTTCGATGCGCGCCGCGGCAGCCGGTTCAAGCTTCGCCGGGCAGCACGCCCAACCCTTTCAACACTCGCTCCGGGGTCGCGGGGAACTCGTGAATGTCGCCGCCGCGTTGGCTCAATGCGTCGGCCACCGCACAAGATATCGCGCCGAGCGCGCCGATGATCGAGCCCTCGCCGCACCCCTTGAAGCCGCCCAATGCGGCCGACGGTGTGTTGGCGTGATGAAGCTCAATACGCGGGACTTCAAGGGCGGACGGCACGAGATAATCAGCTAAGGTCACGGTACGCGGCTGGCCCTGCTCGTCGTAAACGATCTCTTCCAGCAGCGCCTCGCCGATGCCTTGCGCGATGCCGCCGATGATCTGCCCTTCAACCACTGACGGGTTGATCACAGTACCGACGTCTTCGGCCGCTACGTAGCGCAAGATCTTGACGTCGCCGGTCTGCGGATCAACGTCGACGGCGACCAGATGCGCCCCAGCGGCAAAGCTGCCGCGTTTTGGGTCGTAGAAAGACGTGACCTCGAAACCGGGATTGAGCTCCTCCGGAATATCCTTGGCAGAGAAATAGCTTTTCTCCGCCATTTCGCGCAGCGAAATGCTCTTGGAGCGGTCCAGCGTGTGAACCGTGCTGTTCGCGATGGTCACCTCCTCGACCGGCACTTTAAGCAGGAATGCGCCGAGCGCCAGAATGCGCTGCCGTAGCTCCTTCGCGGCCTTGATGACCGCGCCGCTGCCAAACACGGCAGTGCGTGAGGCAAATGTGCCGAAGCCATAGGGCGCTGTCGAGGTATCGTTAGTAAGGCAGGTAATGTCTTCGAGATTGATGCCGAGCTCGTCAGCCGCAACCTGACGCATCGCCGTCATAATGCGTTGGCCCTGCGAAGGAAGCGCCGCCGCCACGGTGAGGACTCCACTTGTTTCCAGGCGCAGGGTGACGGCATCGCGGCCGGGCTGCAGCAGCGTGCCGGGACCCACCGCCGTGGTGGTGCCAAGGCCAGTGAGTTCCGCGAAGCAGGCAACGCCGATGCCGCGTAGCTTGCCGTCTTGCAGGGCCTGCCGCTGCTCTTCACGCAACCGCACGTATTCCCCCTTGGCGGTGGAAAGCCTCAGGCACGGCACATAGTTCACGTTGTCATGCACGAGATTATTGGCGTTGCGATACGGCATCGCCTCGTTGGGAATAAGGTTGCGCAGGCGCAATTCGACGGGATCGATTTCCAGCCGGCGCCCCACTTCATCGAGCAGCAGCTCGAGCGATGCCGAGGCCGAGGGGCGGCCGACCGCCCGATAGGGCCCGACCGGCGTCTTGTTGGTGGCAACGCCGCGCGTGCGGTATCGCATCGCCGGAAATTTGTACGGTCCCGGCATCAGGCCGGCGGTCTGCAGCGGCTCCATGCCGGCCGACCAGAGATAGGTCGAATAGGCGCCGACATCGACCCAGACGTCGGAGCCGAGCGCGAGCAGGTGGCCTTCCTTGTCCACCGCCACCTGCAGTTCGATGTACTGGTCGCGCGCATGCGTGGAGGCGACCATGTTCTCCAGCCGGTCCTCCACCCATTTCACCGGCTGGCGCAGCTCGAGCGCGAGATAGGCGCAGACGAATTCTTCGGGATAGATGGACGCCTTCTGGCCGAAACCGCCGCCAGTATTCGGCGCGATGACGCGTACGTCATTCTCGGCCAGCTTGAGATGCTTGGCAATGAAATGACGCACGACGTAAGGCAGCTGGTGGCTCATCCACAAGGACAGGAGAAATGAGCTCTCCCGGTAGGCGGCGACGCAGCCGCGGCTTTCCAGGCAGAGCGCCTGCTTGCGGCCGATGCGGAAATTGCGCTTGACCACGAGATGGGCGTTGTTGAATGCCTCATCGACATCGCCGCGTGCATATTCGCGCTTGATCAGATAATTGTTGGGGCAGCTATCGTGCACAAGCGGCGCGTCGTCGCGCTCGCCCTGGCGGGGATCGGAAACCACCGGCAGCGGCTCATAATCGATCTCGATCAATTCGACGGCATCCTCGGCAGTGGCACGATCCTCCGCCACGACGGCGCACACTGCCTCGCCGCAGAAGCGCACCTTGTCGACCGCCAGCCAATGCTGCACCGACTCGCCGCCGGAGAAGCGGTTGGGCATGCTGCGGAAGGGCTCGACCTGGCCGAACAGCTCCTTGCCGGTCAGCACCTTGACGACGCCGGGCAGCGCAAGCGCCTTGCTGGTATCGACCGCGCGCAAACGGGCGTGCGCGTGCTGGCTGCGCAGGAAGGCCACGTGGAACATGCCTGGCAGCTGGATGTCGTTGAGGAAGCGGCCGAAGCCCTCGACCAGCGGGATCGCCTCTTCCGGCAGCACCGACGAGCCGACCGCCCGCTCGTTGACGAAACGCTTATCCGCCATCACGCGAACTCCTTGCGCGCCACGGCCAGGACCGCGTCGACAATGGCCTGGTAGCCGGAACAACGGCAGATGTTGCCGGACAGCGCCTCGCGCACGTCCTGCTCGGTCGGATCGGGATTCTCCCGCAACAACTCGATCGCGGTGATCAGCATGCCCGGCGTGCAATAGCCGCACTGCAAAGCGAACTTTTCATGGAAAGCCTGCTGCATGGGATGGCGCGTGCCGTCGGCCGAGCGCAAGCCCTCGATGGTGACGATCTCGGCGCCGTCGGCCTGCACCGCCAGCGTCAGGCAGGAGCGCGCGCTGCGCCCGTTCAGCGAGACCGTGCAGGCGCCGCACACCCCGTGCTCGCAGCCGAGATGCGTGCCGGTGAGATAGAGATGCTC
>JARRNI010000101.1:2840-18350 GCA_037385125.1 Pseudolabrys sp. | reverse complement strand
GACTTGGTCTGCCGCGCGCGCCAGGCATCGAGCCGCTTGGCCACGCCCTTGTCCGACAGCGCCAGCACGGCGGCCGCCAGTAGCGCGGCGTTGATGGCGCCCGGCTTGCCGATGGCCAGCGTGCCGACCGGTACGCCGCCCGGCATCTGCATGATCGACAAAAGCGAATCCCTGCCCTCCAGCGCATGCGTGTTCATCGGCACGCCGAACACCGGCAGCGGCGTCATGGCGGCCGTCATGCCGGGCAGGTGGGCGGCGCCGCCGGCGCCGGCGATGATTACCTTGAAACCCTTGTCGCGCGCGCTGGCGGCGAAGTCGTAGAGCCGCGTGGGCGTGCGGTGGGCGGAGACGATCTTGGCCTCGAAAGGGATCTTGAGCGCGGCCAGCGTGTCAGCCGCGTGTTTCATGGTGGCCCAGTCAGACTGGCTGCCCATGATGATCGCGACCGGTTTCGCCGCCATTTCGCTCCCCTGTTCCCGTGCCTTCTTCAAGGAAGCGGCGGATTATAGGTTGAGGCTCCCCGCTGGCAAGGCGGAAGCGCTATGGTCGGCGGCGCGAATCGGGTACAGCGACATGAGCGCCGAGGGGGCGGAAGCGCGCATCGATGCTGCTCAAGGCGGTGGCGGACGAGCTTACCGCGCGCGCGCCTCCGATGTGGCGGGGCGGCTGGGCGGTGACGAGTTCGGCGTGCTGATGTGGAACGTGAGCCCCGCGCAGGCGGCGGTGCGGGCGCGCAAGCTGGAAAATCGTATCGAATGGCTGAGTGTGGCGCCGGGGCCGGCCCGCCTCGCCGTCGGCGCCAGCGCCGGCGTCGCTCCACTCAGCCCCGAGCGCGACGCGGACGCCACCATCGAGGCGGCCGACCAGGCCATGTATGCGCGGAAGAGGGAGCGAAGGTGGTGACCATGCCGGCCATTCCGGGACGGCGCGATCGCGTCGGGCCGGGAATAACGGCATCAAAATTCCCTACGCAATAATATCCGGCGTGAGCTGGTCCTCGATGGCGCGGATACGGTCGCGCAGGTTCAGCTTGCGCTTCTTCAAGCGCTGTACCTGGATACGGTCCGAACCGGGCGACATGGCAAGCGCCGAAATCGCGGCGTCGAGGTCGCGATGCTCCTGCTGCAGGCGCGCCAACTGCTCCCTCAATGCGCGCTCTTCCTCTTCGGTCATGGCCACCGCAGGCTCGCTTCGCAGGAGGCCTTAGGCTCCCCGCGGCATAAAGCGTTAATAATTATCGCGTTTTCCACAAGACCCTTCAAGGGCTGGCGAAAAGCAGCAGCCGATCAACAACTTTGGTTCCATTTGCCGCGGCTCCGACCGGGGTATACGGTCGCTCTTGCAAGCCGTCTGGGCTAGACTTAGGTCGTTAAGGTGCCACTGATTGAGGAGACATTTCGCATGTCGCTGCAATCGCATCTCGCGGAGCTCGAAAAGAAGCACGAGGCGCTCGAGCAGGAAATCACCGAATGCCTCACCCACCCCGCGGTCGATGATCTGAGAATTGTGGAGCTCAAGCGTAAGAAATTGCAGGTAAAGGACGAGATCGAGCGGCTGAGGCAGAACGGCCACGCCAGCGTGCACTGACCGCCCGATGTCGCGTTTCGATCCCAGGACGTGAGAAACCGCCGGCTCGCAGGCCGCGAGGCGGGGGTTTTGTTTTGCGCCGCTGCGCCCGGAAATTGATGCCATTTTTACGGCGAGGCGGGCGCGGAGAGCCGCCTGCCGCCGTGCGGCCATATTGTTCTGGCCTCTTGGCGGCGAAACGATTAGGGTTGATGGGCCATGAGACACGACACGCAGCGTTTCGCACTAGCCGCCGCCACCGCGCTGGCGGTCGCCGTTCTCGCCGCGCCCGCGGCGCAGGCCTTCACTTTCGAGCGCAATGCGCCCGGCGACAACGGCGCCGCGCTCAACTACACCGACCCGATGGAGAACCTGGCGCCGAAGTCGGACGACTCCCGCAGCTTCGACGAAAACGGCACCACCCGCACCCTGCACGATGGCAATTTCTCCGTGCAGTTCCACAGCAGCAGCGGGACCTCCAGCTTCAACCAGCGCTACAATCCGAACAACCTGTTCGATCCCTTCGCCCGCGAAGGCCGCTGAGTTCGGCGCGCGGCCGCCGGTCCCGACAAGGACGACGAGTGGCGCTATGCCGAGAAAGCGATGAGCTGGTCCGGCTGGGGCTCGGCCTGTTCGGTCTATTCATCTGCGGCGCGATCTATCTGCTGCACTTGGCGGGGCTGTTTTAGTCGCGCTGCTTCGCGAGCCCGCTCGCTTGTCATCGTCCGCGAAGCGGACGATCCAGTACTCATCATTCTCTCGGTGATTCCTGGGTCCGCGCCGGAGCCTGTGCTCGGGCTGGCCGAAGGCCGGACCCGAGTGCGGGGACGACCGCAGAATATGCCGCGCGGACGAAATCGACCAGCTTACTTTTTCCGCGCCAGAAAAGCTTTGAAGGCGGCGATCGCTTCGGGCGAGCCGAGTCGCTCGCGGAAAATCTCGACCTCGCGGTCGATGCGCGCCAGCGTCTGGTCGAGCGCGCCGCGCATCAACTGCCGCGCCATGCTGACGCTCTCCGGCGGCAGTGCGGCGATCTCGCGCGCGGCGGCAAGCGCGGCCGCCTCCAACTCCGCCGACGCCACTACCCTATTAACGAGGCCGGCGGCCTTCGCCTCCTCGGCCGACAGCGGATGGCCCATCACGAGCAATTCGAAGGCGCGCGCATAGCCCATCAGCCGCGGCGCGATCAGCGTCGAGCCCGCCTCCGGCAGAAGGCCGAGCGCGACGAAGGGCGTCGACAGTCGCGCGTCGCTCGCCGCCACCACGTGATCGCAATGCATCAGCATGGTCACGCCGATGCCGACGGCGGCACCTGAAACCGCCGCCACGATCGGCGTCTCACAGCCGGCCAGCACGTGCAGGAAGTCCGCGGTTGGCGCGCCGAGCTCGCCGCCCTGCGCGCTGGCGGCGAGGAAATCGCCGATGTCGTTGCCGGCGCAGAAGCCGGTCTCGTGGCCTGCGAGGACCAGGCAACGCAGGCCGGGGCGGCGCTCGCCGAGTGCCGCCGTGAGCGCCTGGTACATCGGCCACGTGAGCGCGTTCTTTTTGTCCGGCCGGTTCAGGCGCACGGTGCGGATGGGGCCGTCGTCGGCGACGAGGATTTCAGGCATGGCGTTCTTCCCAAAGGAGCGAAACAGAAACCGGGTGGCGGCGCGCGCGCTTGGCTGGCAGGTCACGGACCAACAGCCGAGGAGCGCGCCATGCCGCAAGCCTATTACAGCACCGTGTTCGAGCACAGCGCCGATGCCGTCTGGCGCGTGATCCGCGACTTCAAAAACTACCCGGTCTGGGTCGACGGCGCCGGCTCAAGTGACATCGAGGACGGCCGGGCGGGCGATGCGGTGGGTGCCCTGCGCAACGTGATCTACGACGGCTGCCGCATCCGCCAGCGGCTGCTGGCGCTGTCCGACGTCGAGCGTTCGCAGGTCTACGGCTTCGCCGAGCACGCCGACGCGCCGGTCGCGAATTACTGCGCTACCTTGCGCGTCACGCCGGTCGTCGACGGCGACCGAGCCTTTGTCGAATGGTGGGCGACGTTCGATTGCGAGCCGGCTTCGGCGCCGGAACGCTGCGATTTTTTCCGCGACGCTTTCGCGCGGTGGCTCGGCTCGTTGCGGCGGCAATTGCAGCGACAGGCAGCCGCGTAAACCTCTCTCCGCCTCATGCTGAGGAGAGCGCGAAGCGCTCGTCTCGAAGGATGGGCGGCCGCATGCTTCGAGATTCGCTCCTTCAGAGCGCTCCTCAGCATGAGGCCGATTGAGGCTCTTGCAACCGTAATCACCGCCGGGCGCGAAGCGCCGCGACCCGGTGATCCTGCTTGTGAAGGCAATACGCTTTCCTGTTGCGCTATTTCGGCTTAAGCTTGTTGTTTAAGGAGCCGAAATGAGCAAGCCAACCATCTTCACAATATCCGCAGTGTGGGACGCCGAGGCCTCCGTGTGGAGCGGCCATTGCGACGACATTCCGGCCGCGGCCGACGCGCCGACGCTCGATGGGCTGCTCGGAAAGATGTCGGAAATGGCGCTCGATCTGTTGCCGGACAATCATCCAGACGTTGATCCGGAGTCGCTCTTCCTCCAGATCACTGCGCTGCGGGAAGCCGAGTCGGCTGTCGCCTGATGGCGCCGCAGTTCGATCGCGGACTGCGCGAGAAGCTGCGTGCCGCCGGCTGCACACTCGTCCGTCAGGGCAAGGGCAGTCACGAGGTCTGGCACAGCCCTATCACCAAGCGAAATTTTCCCGTACCGGTCGGCATAATGAGCCGGACTGCCGAAAGCCTTTTGAGGCTCACATCCCCTTTGCCATCTCCCGCAATTTGAACTTCTGTATCTTCCCCGTGCTGGTCTTCGGCAATTCCGCAAACACCACAAAATGCGGCACCTTGTAGCCGGCGAGGTGCTTCTTGCACCATTGCTTCAGCTCGTCGCTGTCGGCCTTGGCGCCCAGCTTTAATTCGATGAAGGCGCACGGCGTCTCGCCCCATTTCTCGTCGGGCTTCGCCACCACCGCGGCGGCGGCCACCGCCGGGTGCTTGTAGAGCGCGTCCTCCACCTCGATCGACGAAATGTTCTCGCCGCCCGAAATGATGATGTCCTTGGAGCGGTCCTTGAGCTGGACATAGTCGTCCGGATGCATCACGCCGAGATCGCCGGTGTGGAACCAGCCGCCGGCGAAGGCCTTTTGCGTCGCGGCCGGGTTCTTGAGATAGCCCTTCATCACCACGTTGCCGCGCATCATCACTTCGCCCAGCGTGGTGCCGTCATGCGGCACCGGCGCCATGGTCTCGGGATCGCGCACGTCGAGCGCCTCCAGCGCGCCGTAGCGTACGCCCTGGCGCGCCTTCTTCACCGCCTGTTCGGCCGGCGGAAGCGCGTCCCACGCGCTGTGCCAGTCGTTCACGACCGCCGGGCCATAGGATTCGGTCAGGCCGTAGAGATGGGTGACGTTGAAGCCCGCCTCCTTCATGGCGGCGAGCACGGCTTCCGGCGGCGGTGCCGCCGCGGTGAAGAACTCGACCGTGTGTGGCAACGGCTTCTTCTCGGCCTCCGGCGCGTTGAGCAGCGTTGCCATGACGATCGGCGCGCCGCACAGATGCGTCACCTTGTGGGTCGCGATGGCGTCGTACATCGCCGGCGCGCGCACCCAGCGCAGGCAGACATGCGTGCCGGCGGCGACCGAGATCGACCAGGGAAAGCACCAGCCGTTGCAATGGAACATGGGTAGCGTCCACAGATAGACCGGATGCTTGCCCATGGCGCAGGTCACCACATTGCCGACCGCGAGCAGATGCGCGCCGCGGTGATGATAGACTACGCCCTTGGGATTGCCGGTGGTGCCGCTGGTGTAGTTGAGTGAGATGGCGTCCCATTCGTCCTCGGGCATCAGCCAGTCGTAATCGGGATCGCCGCCACTCAGGAACTCCTCGTATTCGATTTCCCCCAGCCGCTCGCCCGGCCCGTCATATTCCGGGTCGTCATAGTCGATCACCAGCGGTTTCACCTTGGCGAGGCTGAGCGCCTCCTTCATCACCTTGGAATATTCATGGTCGGTGATCACCACCTTGGACTCGGCGTGGTCGAGCGAGAAGGCGATGATCGGCGCATCAAGCCGGGTGTTGAGCGTGTTGAGCACGCCTTGCTTCATCGGCACGCCGTAGTGCGCCTCCAGCATGGCCGGCGTATTGGCGAGCAGCACCGAGACGGTGTCGCCGCGCTTGATGCCGTGCTTGGCGAGCGCCGAGGCTAGCCGGCGGGCGCGGGCGTAGAACTCGGCGTAGGAGCGCCGCAAGGGCCCGTGGACGATGGCCGTGTGCTGCGGAAACACGCTGGCCGCCCGCTCCAGGAAGCCGAGCGGTGTCAGCGGCTGGTAGTTGGCCGGGTTACGGTCGAGATCGATGTCGTAGAACGTCTGCGCCATTGGATGTTTCCCCCTCGGGCCGCCAAAGTAGCCGCGGGGGCGGGCGTCGATCAACTTTCACCTGTCCTCGCAAGCGGGAGAGGGAAGCCCGCTACTTCAACACATCCAGCAGCGACTTGCCTTCCGGCACCAGCCGGTGCTCGGCCGCCGGCACATCGATGCCGAGCTCCTTCAGCTCGGTGCGCGAGTCGTCGCCGGGTGTGGGCGCCTCTTTGGCCACCGCGCGCTGCGCCGGCGGGAAGGCCTTGCCGGCGGGGCCGCGGCCGGCTTTCGCGCGGTCGGCCCGCGCGCCTTGCTGATAGACCAGGGCGAGCTCCGGCTTCATCTTGACCGCTGCCTGGTAGTTGGCGATGGCGCGCTTGAGTGCGCCCATGGCGCGGTAGGCCTTGCCGCGCACCGCCAGCGCGCCGGCATTTTTCGGGTCGATGCGCCGCGCAGCATTGGCGTCGGCCACCGCGCGTGCCGGCTGGCCGAGATCGATACGCACCAGCGCGCGGCTGATAAGCCCGCGCGCCCGCTTCGGCTCGCGCTTGATCACTTCGGAATAGTCGGCGAGCGCGGCCTGCAGCGCCTGCGCGACCTCGTGCGCCTGGCCGCGGTTCCAATAGGCGCCGGCGAAGCTGGGGTCGATGCGGATCGCCGCGTCGAAATCGGCGATCGCGCGCTTGACGTCGCCCTTGTAGTAATAGTCGAGGCCGCGCCAGTTGTAGGCGGTCGCCAGCCTGTCGCCGCGGCGCAGCGCTGCGCTGAGGTCGGCGATCGAACGGTCGAAGTCGAAGCGGTCGAGATAGAGCTTGCCGCGCCAGAAATAGCCGGCCGGCGCCTGCGGATCGGCCTGGATCAGCGCGCTGAAGTCGGCGAGCGCATGATCGGCGTCGCCCTTTTTCTGATAGGCGCGGCCGCGGAAATAATAGGCCGCGGCGCGCGTCTTGGCGGCGATCGTCTTGTCCGCCAGTACGCGCGTGCAGGCGGCAACGGTCTGCGCGCCGGATGTCTGCTTGCCGACTTTGGACGTGCAGGCGGCCAGATCGCTGCCTGCCAATGCCGGGCCGACGGCCAAGGCGGCCGCTGCCAGGATGAAACCGAAACGCATGTCGCCCCTCAAACGCTGCGGCCGAACCTAGCAGCCGGCGCAAACGCTGTCACCCGCGCAAAATGTCACCCGCTGAGAACCGCGGCGGTGCCGGTATAGATCAGTTCCAGTCCGATCAGGAAGATCAGCACGTAGACGATGCGGTAGAAAAATTCGGTCGGCGTGCGCCGCACCAGCCACACGCCGGCGATGTTGGTGGCGACGGCGAGCGGCAACAGCAGCGCCGCTGTCGACATGTTCACCGGGTTGAGCTGGCCGAGCATGAAGTAGGGCAGCACCTTGAGCGCGTTGCCCGTCGCGAAGAACAACGAATAGGTGCCGACGAAGGTTTCCTTTTCAAGCTTCTGCGGCAGCACGTAGATCTGGAACGGCGGCCCGCCGGTATTGGCGATGAAGCTGGTGAAGCCGGCGGCCAGCCCCCACAGCCGGCCGGCGATCACGCTCGGGTGTTCGCTGGCGAAACGGCCGGCCAGGCCGAACCACTGGCTGAGCGCGAACAGCACGGCGATGACGCCCACCACCAGCCGGATCGCCGCGTCCGGCACATAGGCGGCGATCAGCCAGGCCAGCCCCACGCCCACCACCTGGCCGGGGATCATGATCTTCAGGATGTGCGTGTCCCAGCGGCGCCAGTACGACCAGACGGTGACGATGTCCTGGGTGACCAGGATCGGTGTCAGGATGCCGACCGCCTGGATCGGCGACACCACCAGTGCCATGAGAGGTGCCGCCAGGGTGCCGACACCGGAGAAGCCGCCCTTCGACAGGCCGAGCGCGGTCACCGCCGGGATGGCGACCAGGTAGAACCAGGGATCGGTGATGATGGGCACGGGCAGGCACTTTCGGCTGTCATTCCCCGCGAATGCGGGGGATCCAGTACTCCCGGCAGGGCGGTGGATACTGGATCGCCCGCTTGCGCGGGCGATGACACCTGAGTAGGCGATAGGGCGGATGTCCGCCACCCTTGTTTGCGCGCTCGCGGCGTTCCAAAATCGCTCTCAACCAGCAAAAGCCGGAGGAACCGCCATGGACGCCCGCTCGACCCGCTATCCCGACGTCTATGGGCGCTGGCAGCGCGATCCGGAGGGCTTCTGGGCGGAGGCCGCCAGGGAAATCGACTGGTTCGAGCCGGCCAAGCTAGTGTTCGACAAGGACGCCGGCATCTACGGCCGCTGGTTCACCGGCGCCACCTGCAACACCTGCTACAACGCGCTCGACCGCCACGTCGCCAATGGCCGCAACGACCTGGCCGCGCTCATCTACGATTCCCCTGTCACCAATTCGAAGCAGACCTTCACCTACGGCCGCATGCTCTCCGAGGTGCAGCTGCTCGGCGCAATTTTACGCGACTTCGGCGTCGAGAAGGGCGACCGCGTCATCATCTACATGCCGATGGCGCCGGAGGCGATCTTCGCCATGCTGGCCTGCGCGCGCATCGGTGCGGTGCATTCGGTGGTGTTCGGCGGCTTTGCCGCCAAGGAGCTCGCCACCCGCATCGACGACGCCAAGCCCAAGGTCATTCTGTCGGCGAGCTGCGGCGTCGAGGGCGCGCGCGTCATCCCCTACAAGCCGCTGCTCGACGGCGCCATCGCGCTCGCTCAGCACAAGGTCGGCACCTGCCTGATCCTGCAGCGCCCGCAATGCGAGGCGGAACTGATCGAAGGCCGCGACCACGATTGGCGCAAAGTGTGGGAGCACGCGGTCGAATACGCCAAGACCTCCGAATGCGTTCCCGTTGCCGCCACCGACCCGCTCTACATTCTCTACACCTCCGGCACCACCGGGGTCCCTAAGGGCGTGGTGAGCGACAATGGCGGCCACATGGTCGCGCTCAAATGGTCGATGCAGTATCTCTACGGCGTCGACCCCGGCGAGGGGTGGTGGGCGGCCTCCGACATCGGCTGGGTGGTCGGCCATTCCTACATCGTTTACGGCCCGCTCATCCACGGCTGCACCTCGATCCTCTACGAGGGCAAGCCGGTCGGCACGCCCGACGCCGGCGCCTTCTGGCGCGTGATTTCAGAGCACAAGGTGGTGTCGCTGTTCACCGCGCCGACCGCCTTCCGCGCCATCAAGAAGGAGGACCCCAACGGCAAGCTGCTGGCCCAATACGACCTGCGCCGCTTCCGCACGCTGTTCCTGCCGGCGAGCGCGCCGACCCGCCCACCATCCAATGGGCGGAGGACATGCTGAAAATCCCCGTGCTCGATCACTGGTGGCAGACCGAGACCGGCTGGTGCATCGCCGGCAATCCGGTGGGCCTGGGGCAACTGCCGGTGAAATACGGCTCGTCCTGCGTGCCGATGCCGGGCTACCAGGTCGACATCGTCGACGAGGCCTGCAAGCCGCTGCCGGAAAACAAGATCGGCTCCATCGTGGTCAAGATGCCGCTGCCGCCCGGCGCGCTGCCGACGTTGTGGCATCAGGACGAGCGCTTCAAGGAAGCCTATCTCACCGAATACCCCGGCTACTACAAGACCGCCGACGCCGGCTTCAAGGACCAGGACGGCTATCTTTACATAATGAGCCGCACCGACGACATCATCAACGTCGCGGGACACAGGCTGAGCACCGGCGGCATGGAGGAGGTGCTGGCCGCGCACCCGGACGTCGCCGAATGCGCGGTGCTCGGCATCAAGGACGATCTCAAGGGCGAGGTGCCCTGCGGCTTCATCGTGCTGAAGGCCGGCGTCAACCGTCCGCCGGAGGAGATCGAGAAGGAGATCGTCGCGCTCGTGCGCGAGAAGGTTGGGCCGGTCGCCTCGTTCAAGCTGGCGATCACGGTGCAGCGGCTGCCCAAGACGCGCTCGGGCAAGATCCTGCGCGGCACCATCAAGAAGATCGCCGACGGCGAGCCGTGGACCATGCCGGCGACCATCGACGATCCGGTGATTCTCGACGAGATCGGGGATGCGCTGAAGGGGCACGGGGTGGGGTTGGCGAAATAATATGGCCAGGACCCCAGCTTCAGCGAGCGCCGCTAAGCGCACTCATCGTCTGCTTGATGAGGTCAACGGTGTTTGACCTGCCACTGAACTTTCATCCGGCGGCGATTAGAGCCTCGGCCGAAGTTACGCCTGTCGGCGCGGTGTGAGCAACCGGCCGGCGCGCTGAGCTTTCGTCATGCGAAGCGCGAAGGCCGGCTGCGGTGAGCTGTGCCGCATAGGTCTGCGGCGTCTTGTAGCCAAGTGCAGAGTGAGGCCGCGCCGTGTTGTAGTCGGCAGCCCATCTCTCGATCGCCTGCCGCGCATGGGCGAGGTCCCTGAAGAGTGTCTCGTTGAGCAGTTCGTCCCGCATCCGCCCATTGAAGGATTCGATGTAGCCGTTCTGCATGGGCTTGCCCGGCGCGATGTAGTGCCACTCGATCCGATGCTCTTTCGCCCAGGCCAGCATGGCATTGGAGGTGAACTCGGTGCCATTATCGGACACGATCATGCCTGGCTTGCCGCGACGCTCGATGATCGCCGTCAACTCGCGCGCGACACGCCGGCCCGAGATTGAGGTATCCGGGATAGCGGCCAGGCACTCGCGGGTGACGTCGTCGACCACGTTGAGGATTCGGAAGCGCCGCCCATGGGCGAACTGGTCGTGCACGAAGTCCAGTGACCAGCGAGCATTTACCTTGGCTTCGACCAGGATCGGGCAGCGCATTCCGACAGCGTGCCGGCGGGCGCGGCGCTTGCGAACGGTCAGGCCTTCCTCCCGGTAGAGCCGATAGATCCGATTGATCCCGGACGGCTCTCCCTCCCGCCGGAGCAGGATGAACAGCCGTCGATAGCCGAACCGGCGCCGCTCGTTCGCCAGTTCACGCAGCCGCGCCCGCAGGACCGTATCCGGCGGCCGGCGGGAGCGATAGCGAACCATCGTGCGATCCGCGGCAACAAGGCTGCAGGCCCGACGCTCGCTCATCTCCAGCGTGCCACGCAGATGAGCGACCGCCTCTCACTTCGCGGCGGGCCCTACATCCGTCCGCAACTTGACTGCTGATGCCATGGCGCGAATCCTCCTCGCGCCAATGAATCATTAATCGCGTCACGCCGGAATCCCTGGAGAGTCAGAAAACAGAGCCGTTGGTATAACTCATTCGCAATAGCCTGAGCTCATGGCGGGTTTCGCCTTAGGCTAGCCCTTAAAGGTCTCTTCATCATCGCAGGCATCAGAATTGCCGCACAGAACTAGCCGGTCGCTCTATTTATTCATTTTTTTGGCTTGTCAGCTTTTCCCGCCCTTAACAAAACGCTACAAACGGACAAGTCATGCCAACCGCGTGATCGGCATTCTTTTTCAAGGCGTCTATTCTCTGCCGCTTGTTCTTTCGCTGCCGCCGCTACTGCCGCTCGCTTTCCCTCCTCAGTATACAGCGATCCTCACTTTCGCGAACAACGCAGGTGCGCATATAGGAGACATAACCATTCGCCGCGCGCCCAATATCGTGAGCGGACTTGAGGACATATACGTCGTAGCCAATTTTGGCCATGCCGACGGATAGAACTATAAAGCCACCAATGACCGCAGCGAGCACCCACTTTGACTCTAGATTTAGCTTCACCCTAACCTCCGTCAGAACCCCCTGACGCGGGTTGATTGAGGCGATCAATGCGGACCGTACGTCTTAATAATCCCGCCCCATGCTCGCTACCGCAGTTCTCGCTAGCCCGTAGGGCGGATTAGCGAAGCGTAATCCGCCAATTCATTCGTAACAAGTTGCCGCTCACGGCGGGTTACGCCTTCGGCAAATTCCCCTACAACATTCCTCACTTCCCCTCCTGCTTCTCCGCATAAGCATCCACCAGCGCGCGGATCATGCGCTGATAGGGCGCGCGGCGCTTCTTGGCAGCGCTCTTGAAGAAATTGACGCTGCGGCGCGACAGTGTGCAGTCGTGCCGTGGTGCTCCTGCTCAAAAAGGCAGCGGCGCACCTAAGCGGGTTTGTCGGGACAAGCCCGGCCATGACGACGCGGATGTGCGGTGCAAAAGGTCGCCCGCCGTGAGGCTCCGAAACACGGTCGCGAGCGCCATTCCCGCGAGCCGTGGCCTCGGCACCGCGTCGCGCTTGTCCCCGGCCATGCCCCGTCGCTATCTCTTGCGGTGGGAGCGGCGACGATCACGACCACGACAATTCGACCATTCGCCATGGCCAAGCGTTACGCTATCGTAGCCGCGATCGTGCTGGTGATCCTTCTGATCCTGGCCTTCGTGCGGTTCTAGCCTCGGGCCGACCAGCCGGAAGTTGTTGCCCTTGATGTTGAACAGGACGCGCCCGCCCTTGAGGATGCTTGGTTTCGGATGCGAACGCTTGACGTCCTCGAGTGTCGTCCATTGCGCTTGGCCGGCGATCGTCAACCAGGCGTCGTATTGCGAGCGCGCCGCCTTGATGCGCTTGTGTCCGGCACGGTCCGCGAAATATCGCTCGACGAGTCCCGTGTCGACCACGATCATCCGTTGCGCTAGCACGGAATCCCAAAAATTGGAAGCGACGTGCGACGCCTCATGCCGACGGGCTCGAGCGCAACGCGCCGCCGCCCTCACTTCGCCAGCAACCGCTGCATCTGGCGGCAGGTCAGGCGCGCGGCGGACGGTGCGCAGCCGAGCACGCCGTGCAGCCACAAGGCCGGCGTCCCGCCGGGGGTCAGTTCGACGCCGGGGGGCAGGTCGCCGGCGGGGCCGCCGGTGGTCGCGTGCGGCATGGTCTGCCCGTGCCGGGTGGCCGGCGGGTCGCCGGCGGTGGGGGATGGTGTGTGCGCGCCCGCCGCGCCTGCCGCGCTCGCGGTCAGCGCTGCGGCGGTTAGCGCCGCGAGGAAAGTGGTTCTGCGTGACATCATAGTGTTTTCCTCGCATTGTCTGCGTTGTTACATACCAGCTAGCCATATTATTGCGGCGCACAAGCGACGGCCCGCATCACATTAAGTTGTCCCGCAATCGGGCTAAGTTGTCTGAATAGTGCAGCGCACATGTCGCGGCCGCGCATGACCCTTGGCGGAAATTAATCCAGAAGATCGGTGATCATGTTCCTAACATATGAGTATATACCAATCGCTCTGTCCATCAGGGGCGCTTCTAGAGGCGATCTCGAAGTGGGGCAGGGCGCGGCGCCCGCGGGCGGAAGAGTACGCTCCTTCCGCGCCCGGGCGGTGCCGGGGTTCCGCCCGGGGGTACTACGGCCCCCCGCCAGGAGCTGGCTGACGGCGGGTCGCTCGAGGCTTTGCAAGCGGTTCGTGGGAAAGGCGCGGCCAGGCGCCGAAGAAGACGCTGCGAGGGCGCGCCGAAAGGCGCCACGTGCCGGCAACGGCGCGTGAACTTAAGAAAGGTCGCGCCGATCGGCGCGCCGTCCCCCTCGCTTTTGGGGGCAAGGGAAAGAAAGGCCTTCCCTGGGGCCTCGACAAAGAACAGGGGCGGCGGAGCGTTGGCTTTTGCGGTCGTCGGAGAACCCCAGCTTCAATCCGTCTGACATCGTGCTATCTTGCCGCCATGACCAAGCTCGAAGACATCGAAAAAGCCGCCGCCGGTCTCGCGCCGTGCGAGTTCGACCGCTTCCGCGCCTGGTTCGAGGAATTTCAGGCCGCGCGCTTCGACGAGAAGATCGAACGCGACGCGCAGAGCGGCAAGCTCGATCGCTTAGCGGATGTGGCGGCCGCCGAGTACCGCATGGGCCGCGCCCGCCTCTTGTGACGCAATTTCTACTGTCATTCCGGGGCGCGAGCGGTAGCGAGCGAACCCGGAATCCAGAGCGACAAGGAAACGCTTGCATCGTAGCCCTGGATTCCGGGTCCGCGCCTTCGGCGCGTCCCGGAATGACGGAGAAATGGTCCCATGCCCCTCTTCATCTGCACCGCTTGCGGCACGCAATATCCCGAAAGCACGAACCCGCCCGCGCAATGCGTCATCTGCCAGGAAGAGCGACAATACGTGCCGCCGCACGGGCAGACCTGGACCACGCTCGCCGCGCTGGCGCAAAGCCACATGATCGCCTTCCGCGAATACGAGCCGGGCGTCATCGGGCTCGGCGCCACGCCGCATTTCGCCATCGGCCAGCGCGCGATCCTGCTGCGCACCGAAAGGGGCAACGTGCTGTGGGACTGCATCGCGCCGCTCGACGCCGCCGCGGTCACGCTCATCAAGGGCCTCGGCGGCATCGACGCCATCGCCATCTCGCATTCGCACTTCTACACGACCATGGTCGAATGGGCGCACGCCTTCGAAGCGCCGATCCATCTCAACGCCGCCGACCGGCAATGGATCATGCGGCCGGATCCGGCCATCCGCCTGTGGGACGGCGACACGATAAAGCTGTGGGACGGCGTCACGCTGGTGCGCTGCGGCGGCCATTTCGAAGGCGGCACGGTGCTGCATTGGGCGGGCGGCGCCGGCGGCCGCGGGCTCGTCTGTTCCGGCGACATCCTCACCGTCACCACCGACCGCCAGTGGCTCAGCTTCATGCGCAGCTACCCCAATCTCATTCCGCTGTCGGCGGCGACGGTGACGCATATCGGCGAAGCGCTTTCGCCCTTCGCCTTCGAAGCGATCTACGGTCACTATTTCGACCGCGTCATCGCGCGCGACGGCAAGGCCATGCTGGCGAAGTCGGTGGAGCGTTATATCGCGGCGATCGAGGGAAAACGAGGGTATCGATAAATTGCACCGCTGTCGTCCCCGCCTTCAAGGCGGGGACAAGCGATGACGGTCCGAAAATGCGGAGAGTGCGGGAGGTCTACTCCTCATTGCCTTCCTCGCCCTTGCCGCCGATCTGCTTCAGCTTGGCGAACACGGCGGAGACGTCGAGGTCGCCCTGTCGCTGCGGCGTCTCTTCCTCCGGCGCGGCGGCCTCTTCGGCCTGCTGGCGCGTCGTGGTCTCGGAAGCGGGCAGCAGCGTCGCGCCGGTATCGGCCGGGGCCGGCTTTTCCTTGTTGGCGCGCTGCACCTCGAGGTCGAGATCGATCTGCGTGGCGAGGCCCAGCGTCACGGGGTCCATCGGCGTCAAATTGGCCGAGTTCCAGTGGGTGCGGTCGCGGATCGCCGCGATGGTCGACTTGGTGGTGCCGACCAGCCGCATGATCTGGCTGTCCTTGAGCTCGGGATGATTGCGCACCAGCCACAGGATGGCGTTTGGCCGGTCCTGCCGGCGCGAGACCGGCGTATAGCGCGGGCCCTTCTTGCCGCCGCGCTGGCCTGAGGGCACTGCGACCTTCTGGTCGGCGAGCTTGAGGCGGATGTCGTGGTTCTTCTCGGCCTCGGCGATCTGGTCGCGTGTGAGCTGGCCGGTCTGGATGGGGTCGAGGCCCTTGATGCCCTGCGCCGCGTCGCCGTCGGCGATCGCTTTTACCTCGAGCGGGTGCAGCTTGCAGAACTCGGCGATCTGGTCGAACGACAGCGCGGTGTTGTCCAAGAGCCAGACCGCAGTCGCCTTCGGCATCAGGGGTGCGGCGGACGCCATGGGCA
>JARRNI010000101.1:0-2826 GCA_037385125.1 Pseudolabrys sp. | reverse complement strand
TGGGCAAAATCTCCTCCTCGCTTCGCCCGCCCGGGCCGGCGAAGCAGCAAGATCATCGGCGATGATCGAAAGTGGGCGCAATATAGGGGGAGGCTCGGGTTCCTGCAACCATGGCGCCTTGACAGGGTGGGGCGGCGCAGCCCATGTCGAGGGCCGAGGAGATGTCAGAGAATCGGCGCAGTTTACGGGCATAAAGAGGGCCGGAATGGCTGAAAAACCCCTGCTCCAGGTGATGATGTGCGCGCCGCGCGGCTTCTGCGCCGGCGTCGTGCGCGCCATCGAATCGGTGGAGCGGGCGCTCGCCATCTATGGCGCTCCGGTCTATGTGCGCCACGAGATCGTCCACAACCGCTACGTGGTCGAGACGCTGAAGAAAAAAGGCGCCATCTTCGTCGAGGATCTGGCCCAGGTTCCCGATTCGGGTGCGCCGGTCATCTTTTCGGCGCACGGCGTGCCGCGCTCGATCCCCGCCGAGGCGCAGCGCCGCGGCCTGTTCGCCATCGACGCCACCTGCCCGCTGGTCACCAAGGTGCACCGCGAGGCCGAGATCCATTTCCGCCGCGGCCGCGAGATCGTGCTGATCGGCCATGCCGGCCACCCGGAGGTGGTCGGCACCATGGGCCAGCTGCCGTCAGGCTCCATCACCCTGGTGCAGACCATCGCGGACGTGGAGGGCTTCACCCCGCGCGACGCCGGCAACCTCGCCTATGTGACGCAGACCACCCTGTCGGTGGAGGACACCGCCGTGATGGTGGAGGCGCTCAAGCTCCGCTTCCCCGATATCGTCGGACCGCACAAGGAAGACATCTGCTACGCCACCACCAACCGGCAGGACGCGGTCAAGCAGGTGGCGCCGGTGGTCGACGTCATGATCGTGGTCGGCGCCCCCAACTCGTCCAATTCGCAGCGCCTGAAGGAAGTGGCGGTGCGCTCGGGCTGTTCGCGTTCCATGCTGGTGCAGCGCGCCGCCGACATCGACTGGCCGCTGCTTGCGGGCGCGGGCCGCATCGGCATCACCGCCGGGGCCTCCGCCCCCGAGGTGCTGGTCGAGGAGGTGCTCGACGCCCTGGCCGAACATTACGCGCTTGAGGTCGAGACCGTTTCCGCTGCCGAGGAGGGGATGATCTTTCCGCTGCCCCGCTCGCTGCGCGAGGAGCAGGCGGCGGAGTGACGTTTTCATGGCCGTCTACACGGACGTCACCGCGGACGATCTCGGCGAATTTCTCAAAGGCTACGACATCGGCGAACTGCTCTCCTACAAGGGCATCGCCGAGGGGGTGGAGAATTCCAATTTTCTGCTGCGCACCAGCGCGGGCAATTTCATCCTCACGCTCTATGAGAAGCGCGTCGCCGAGAAGGACCTGCCGTTCTTCCTGGCGCTGATGGAGCATCTGGCCGAGCGCAACATCACCTGTCCGCAGCCGGTGAAGAACCGCGACGGCGGCCTGCTCGGGCGCCTCGCCGGCCGGCCGGCGGCGATCGTCACCTTCCTCGAAGGCTTGTGGATCAGGCGGCCCAGCGCCGTCCACTGCGCCGCCCTCGGCGGCGCGCTGGCGCGGCTGCATATCGCCGGCGCCGATTTCCCCATGACGCGCGCCAACGCGCTCGGCATCGAAAGCTGGCGGCCGCTCTATGAGCACGCCAGGCCGGGCGGCGACAGCGTGCGCGACGGCTTGTGCGGGGACATCGCGCGCGAGCTCGACGCGCTCGATGCGGCCTGGCCGCGCGACCTGCCTCAGGGCGTCATTCATGCCGACCTGTTTCCGGACAACGTGTTCTTTCTGGGCGATAGGTTGTCCGGGTTGATCGATTTCTATTTCGCCTGCACGGACACGCTCGCCTACGACATTGCGATCTGCCTCAACGCCTGGTGCTTCGAGTCCGATCATTCCTACAACGTCACCAAGGGACGCGCGCTGGTGCGCGCCTATGAAAAGGCGCGCAAGCTCACGCCGGCCGAGCTCGAGGCGCTGCCGGTGCTGGCGCGCGGTGCGGCGCTGCGCTTTCTGTTGACGCGGCTGGTCGACTGGCTGGCGGTGCCCGACGGCGCCCTGGTAAAGCCGAAAGATCCGCTGGAATATTTCTGGAAATTGCGCTTTCACCAGTCGGCAAAGGGCATCGGGGATTACGATTTCAAATGACGAGCGGTGAGCAGCGCGTGACCATCCATACCGACGGTGCCTGCTCGGGCAATCCGGGGCCGGGCGGCTGGGGCGCGATCCTCACCTTCGGCGACCACGAGAAGGAGTTGAAGGGCGGCGAGCCGCACACCACCAACAACCGCATGGAATTGACCGCGGCGATCGCAGCGCTGGAAGCGCTGAAGCGGCCTTGCGTGGTCGATATTCACACCGACAGCCAGTACCTGCGCAACGGCATCATGAGCTGGATCCATTCATGGAAGCGCAACGGCTGGCGCACTGCCGACAAGAGCCCGGTCAAGAACGTCGATTTGTGGAAACGGCTCGACGCCGTGCTCGGCCAGCACAAGGTGCACTGGCATTGGGTGAAGGGCCACGCCGGCCACGCCATGAACGAGCGCGCCGACGAACTGGCGCGCGAAGGCCTCGTCGCCGCCCGCGCCGGCGCCAAGGGCGCAATGAAAGCGAAGTGACTCTCGGTGTCATGCCCCGCGAAAGCGGGGCATCCAGTACGCCGCAGCGCCACGTTTTAGTTCGCTGACTTCTGTGATTACTGGATCGCCCGCTTGCGCGGGCGATGGCAGCCGAGGGCAGCGGCGCGCTCGCGCCTCAAAGCTCCTTCAGCAGCGCCTCGCCGCTGGTAACCTCGCACTTGCCGGGCGCGTCCTCGACGTGGACCGCCTTC
>JARRNI010000100.1:0-9482 GCA_037385125.1 Pseudolabrys sp. | reverse complement strand
CCCGTCGGAGGCTGGCCGTGTGATCCTAGTTCTTGGCCGCGCGCAGTGTAACGCGGCCTTTTTTATTGGCCCGGTTGACTTCTCTCAAAGCGGAACCTTGCGGCCTCGGCTACTGAGACGGCATGTCCAAGTTCCGCGAACTGCTCAGGCTCGCCAAAGACCGCTACGCACGCGCAAAGGTTACCGTGAACCCGGCGAGCAAGCGTGCCCTCGCGCAGCAGGCGGAGGAGTACTCGAAAGAAGCTGAAGAATTACAGGGCGGGCGCAGCGTGGTCCAAGCAGCCTTTCCAAAGCCCGCCCCGAAGATCGGGCAGTGATGAGGGCGCACCTTGGGCCGCATTTTGTGGCCCGTTCTTTGCGCCGCCGAGACCCATGGGGGGGCGCGGCTTGAGGCGTCAGCAGATGCTAAGCATCCTTCCACGGCGCAAGCAGTGTTTGAGGTAGCTCCTTGCGAAAGCCAATCGAGCGCGGCTTGCCATCCCGCTGGGGCGTGGCGACACATTAATTCGCCCCGCCGCAGCAGCTTCTCACAGCCGGCACCCGCAAGCTGACATTCGGACCAACGGCGCTAACCAGCTAAGCGACACGCGAACGCGGCAATGAAGCACTGACCTCTTCTGGATACTGATCAGGCACAATGCCGGTCTGCTCTCTCGCCGCCCGAATGCAGGGCGTGCAGGTTAGAGCTTTTCGAGAGGCGAGCGAAACCTTCCGACCATCCGGAAATTCAATATGCCGCCGAATTAACAGTCCGTCGCTTTCAAGCACATACTTCGTTCCGATCGGAAAACCCGGATATGGCCGCGTGGAACTCCGCATTGTTCGGCCCCTTCTTTTTAATCGCCCTATTTTAGCAAACGGCCCTGGCACGCCGATTTTTTGACGAGATCTGGTTTGTCCCCGTTTTGCACAGCCACCTGAGCGATTGATCCGTTCAGCATGAATGCCGATCTGAAACTGGGCCTGGAACAATTGTTCCATTACTTTATAATATTACCAAGCTTGCTTGCCGTAAGAGGTTAGCCGTGGTCGTTGATCGGAGTGCCCGGCGCAGGAAAATGCGTGAAGAATTAGCGGAACTAAAAAATGCTGCGCTCGCCGAGCTTGAAGGCCGCGGTTACGATGTTCGCGGGAAAACGCCAAGACAAATTAGAAAAATGCTAAGGCGGCCACCTACGAGGCAGAAATCAAACGTCGGAAATGCGAGCCACAAACCGGCCGACCCATCGGCCTAGTGATGAAGCGCGAAAAGTCGCAGCACCCAGAAACGTATTGCTCCAACACCGTTGTTTGGCCGCACCGTATCCAGACCAGCGTGTGAAGATCAAGCTCCCCGCCATAGATGCATTCGCGGCGGCGCTTCATGCCGTCGCGTGAACCTAGAGCGCATAACCGCTTTATGAGACTTTCGGCGGCGTCTCACCCGTCAGCAAATGCCAAGCACCCTTCCACGGCACGAGCATTGTCCGAGGCAGTTCCTTGCGGAACGCGATCGAGCGCGGCTGTCCATCCCGCTTTGGCTTAGCCGCATGCAGCTCGGCACGCGGACGAACGAGCCGATCGAGCACTTCGGGTGGTGCAATATAGTAATCTGTCTTGGCAGGCGTGACCCGACCCAAGATGAACACGAGGCCTGCTTATTGAAGATGGGCTCGCCGTGATAGAGCTCGCCCTCAGTCCACGGCGCCCCGCTCACCGTCTCGGCTTGCACAGTGAAATTGCAAGCGGAAGCGGACGACGGACTGTAAGCTCCATAGAGAAAATGCTCTTTAATCAATTCTGCCAGGAGCGAATAACTGGCTGCTCATGGCATTGTCTCTTTTGGACACCGAAAATAGTCCGTGTTCATTTCCGGCATTCCAAGGAAAATTCGCGTCAATCTATTGGGTCCGTCAATTCGTAATATCAATTCATTATCCGCGATCTGCGCGGGACACGCAATCATTAATCTTACGAATTGTCCTTCGTCTTTGCGGGCTTTGATACGACATGTCGCCGACGCTCCAATAATCTCGTTGCCATAAATGACGACCGCCTCGCTATCGTAGACCGCGATCTTGTTATTCTCTTTCGCCAAACCTCTCGAACAGATGGAATATCTTTGACTCAAGTCGCTTACGCCCTTAACCCAACCTCCGTTAATGTCGGCCGCATGAGCACGAATAACGAAAAGGATGCCAAGCCAACAAGCGAGTAGCAAAAGTCGACCTAACCTTGACTGTCTCATAGCGCGCTCCATGCTTACAGACAACTCAGCGGTTGAGGAAATAGCCGACCTACTCCGTTAGCGGAAGTCGCGAACCGGGACCCCGTCGAAGAAGCGGAGAGTTCCAGGCCAAGTCTCCACCGTGCAGAAGCGATGCAACACCCGGTGGCATTTGAATGGAATACGTCACATTCGGCGCGCCGAGCGCGCCCGCGAGCATTTAAGCCAACGCTGGTGCTGGTGCTGTTCCCGCAGCTGCGATTGCACTAGATCCGCATTTCGTTAGCATCAGAAACCTCCTAATAAAAAGCCTCCTGTCGCCCCCACTTGACCGCTTTGTCAGTCATGTCGTCGACGAGATGGTAGCCTTCCTCAGGCGTCTTCTTATTCTCGACCGGCGTCGTGCCTTCGTAAAGCGTCGGGTACCATTGGTTCGCCTCACCGCCGATGAACCCGTAAAAATACTCGAAGCCGCCACCGCCAGTCGGCCACGAATCGTATGGTCCTGCCGGGCTTGTCTGCCAGACCGGCACTTCGTGGCACTTGCCGAACTGGGCGGTGGAATAGCCGTTGAGCTTCAACGTGCGGGCAAGCGGCGACATTGAATTCGGCAGGACCGAGCAGTGGCCCGGTGCGCCCGTCGCGATCTCGGTGATGCCGCCCATGCCGGCGGAGTGATGATTGCGGCCGGTAAGCAGTGCCTGCCGCGTGGGAGAGCAGAGTGCCGTGGTGTGGAATCGATTATATTTGAGACCGCCTGCTGCCAGCTTTTCTGCACTCAGAGTTTGACAGGGGCCGCCAAAGGCGCTGGAAGAGCCGAAACCGGCGTCGTCAATCAAAACAATTAAAACGTTTGGGGCGCCTTTAGGAGGACGGAGTTCCTCGATGGGCGGAAACTCGCTGTTTGGGTCCTTTGCGTCATAGGCGATGAACTGGGCGCGCATCGCGTTCGGCATCGGGAGATGCCGACGATGCTTTTTTTGTCCTCGCTGCTCATGGCTTTACCCTCACAGTATACCAAATGCGAAAGGCATTTTCTTCGGGAAACGCCAGGCGCGCGATGCGCCCGACGTAGATCCAAATTAATCGGGAGGCCTTTGCCGAGGTTGATCTGCGTCAACCTCCGTATGAGATTATGAAATTTAATATTATCGCCGCAAGGTCGAGGCAGATCGTGTCGGACCGCAAGTGCGCGCGAAGCACCAAAAATTCAGGTTTTCCTATATGTAAGGACAAAGGAAATGGCCGACACTCAACCCGACGATCCCGCTCACAGATTTGAGGTACGGATTACATCTGACAGTCACTTCTCATGGATCCGTACGCGGCTGAGCCTCGAACGGACACTTCTCTCATGGGAGCGTACGGGCATAGCCTTGCTTGGCTTTGGTTTTACGATCGCAAAATTCTTCGAGTATTTGAATACCGCGTCTGGGGTAAAACCCGGCTTGCTACCACGGGCACCTAAGCTTTTCGGACTAGCCCTAATCGCCGCCAGCGTAATCGTTCTCGCCATATCAATTTGGCAATATCGGTGGAGCATCAACTACCTAAGGGCGGCGCCATTCGATCGGATTGCGCCTGCTCAACGTGACAGGATGAACACACCCGCCCTCGCCGTCTGCATCGCGCTCATGTTTATTGGAATGGCGACCTTCGCTGCCATTATCGCCCGCGTCATTTGAGTGGGGATCACCGCATTGACAATTGCGAGGCCGGTTTTGGCTACGCAGTCGAGCCAGCGGCAAACCGCCTCGGGAAACCCGAGCGGGTTCACGGCGTCTATTGCCGGTCCCGCTCCATTTTCTCGACCTTCGCCTTGTCCACGAGCAACCTCTCATCTAACCCTAGCTTCACCGTCAGCTTGTCGATCCTCGGTGAAGCGGAACAGCATGTCGATGCCGAGTGAATAAGCCATGATAGCTAGAGCACAGACATAGAACATTCTCAATCACATCCACGTCTAGTCCATGGTGGGGTGAGCCCAGAGGGCGAAGAATGTGCGCGGCCTCAGTATATGGACCGCGTCTTTTCACCATTGCCACCAAGGCGGGGCTAACGCGGAAAGGGGGCAATTTCGGACCATGATCGACATCGTCATCGTTGCGGCCTACCTCTTTATCATCCTCGGTATTGGTCTTTGGGCCGGGCGCCAGCGGAAAGACTTGGCAGACTATGCCGTCGTCGAGCGGTCCTACGGACCGCTCGTCATCTTCGCCACGATGTCCGCGTCCTTCATCGGAGGTGGGTTTTCAACTGGCAACGCGCAGAAGGTCTTCTTGTTCGGAATCGCCAATATTGTCGGGTTGTGGGGGTTCAGCCTGAAAGAAATCCTGGTGGCGCGCTTCGTTGCGCCGAAGATGGACCGGTTTCCCGATGCCATCTCTGTTGGGGACATCATGGCGACGGGCTACGGCAAAGTCGGCCGCGTCGTAACCGGCCTTTGCGCCCTGTTCCTGTGCGCCGGTATTGTCGGCGCTCAGGTCGGCGCCATGGGAATCGTGTTCAACGTTTTTTACGGAATCGATCGGTATTGGGGCATCGGGCTCGGCTGCAGCATCGTCATACTCTACACGACCCTTGGCGGCATGCGGGCGGTGATCGTAACTGATATCGTCCAATTCGTGATCCTCGCTATTGGCATGCCGCTCGTGCTGATCTTCGGCATCAACTATGTCGGCGGAGTCAACGCCCTGATCGCGGCAATTCCAGCCGACCATATCCAGGTTCCAGGCGCCCATTATCATTGGCTCGGGCTGATCGCCCTGATTCTAGTGTTCATGTTCGGCGAGACGCTGGTACCGCCTTATGTGCAGCGTCTTTGTATCGGCAAGTCGGCGGCGAAAGTGGCGCACGGCACGCTTCTGTCGGGGCTTTTCTCGATTCCGTTCTTCGCCATTACCGGTCTCATCGGCCTCGTGGCGCTGGCGCTCCACCCAAAACTGGATTCCAATCTCGCGCTCCCGGACGTTGTGGTCACCGTAATGCCACCTGTACTCAAAGGCGTGATAATCGCGGCGGTCATCTCGATCGTCATGTCATCAGCCGATTCCTACCTCAACTCGGCGTCGATAGCCTTCATCAATGACGTGTTGACGCCGTTGCGCGCCCAGCCGCTCGCCCCGCGTCAGTCGCTGAGGCTTGCAATGATCGTAACATTCGTCGTCGGCGTCCTCTCAGTGTTCTTTGCCCTGGCAATCGAGAGCATCCTCGATATCCTTATCTACGCTTACACCTACTGGGCACCGGTGGTGCTAGTGCCGCTAGTCGCAACGATCTACGGCTTTCGCAAGGGAGTTGCGGGCTTTGCTGCCGGCGCGCTAGCTGGATTTTTCGTCGCAGTGATATGGGACAACATCTTACACCAGCCAGCCCAGATCGCGGGATTGGTCGTCGGCGTATTCGCCAATCTCGTTGTATTCTCTCTGATGCCACAAGTGCGGTAAGAGCACCGTCCCGCGGCATCAAGAAGAAGCTCGACCTAACTTTGCGATCGTGATGCTCTGCTATATCAATATTGGCTTCCGAGCCACCCCTTCACAATTAATCCATCCATGACCCAGATACTATTCATAGGGCCTGCGTGGTGAAGGCACGACGACTCTCGTGCCGACCGACGTGCGTTGATATAGATCCATGACATCTTGATTAATCATGCGGATACAGCCGGGAGAGACGCTATTGCCGATGGCCCATGGTTCATTTGTTCCGTGAATGCGGTACAGCGTATCCTTTTATTGCCCTGCCAGAGATACATGGCACGGGATCCAAGAGGATTGCGCGGGCGACCTGGCATGCCGAGGCCACCCTGTAACTTGGTCAAGTGTTGCAACAGCGACGGTTTGCGTTGAATCAACATCGACCGATCATTATGGGCCTCCTGCTGGCGGCGCTGTCTTTTCCGAAAATCCCACCCGGCCCGGATTCGCGTGCCTGGGCAGAACCGTCGCGTGATGAAACGCGATGTTTGGGGTCCTTTTTGCCCTTGGAACCCTCGTCGCCGATCTGGTCAAGTTGCACGCCCGACTTGAAGCCGAGATATTGCTTCTTCACCCTAAGCCGAAGTCAATTAAAAATGGCAACGATTATAAGTGACGTCGAGTTCTTCAATTCCCGGGAAAATGCGGACGATCGTATTCTCGTCTTTGACCCTGTAGCTGAACTGAAACGTTGAAAGCGCTACGTTACCCGCCGCGCAAGCCGCCACGAGATGGGTAACCGGACCATCGACTTTGCGAGCCTTTATCGTACATGTACCTGAACTGCCCACGATCGAATTTCTTCTGACAATAAAGGCATCGCCATAGATGCCGGAACCGCCTTTTATCGAGAGCTCACCTTGCTTGTTCTTTTCGAATATTTTCGCGCACGCCGAAACGTCGTCCGTCCAAGCACCGCTTAGATCGAACGCGTACGACTCATGACTGAACAGTATACAAGCTGCGGTCAGCCCCGCGACCCTTAAAGCCATTGCGCCCTTCATTTTTGTTTTCTCCTCGACCCTCTCACAAGAGAGGCTATAAAATTAGCGCTCTATTGCGCAGATGCCAAGATGGGCGTGCATTCCAATTGGAATCTTGGTCTTGCTCCGCAAAGGAGCCACGAGCAGACATGCGCAGTGCACCCCAGCGAGGAGTATTGATGGAACGTGTCGTAAAGGGACACAACTCTCAGCATCATCATCGCCTATTAGGAAGCGCCGATTATCGAAGTGCTTGGCGCCGGCATCTGAAAACTCAATTCAATTCCTGACGGAATTTTTATGGTGAGCACGGGCTCACCGTGAGACGCGTCAGCAGTCCACTTTAAGACCGGTATGTGCGAGTCCACAAAAATCGTTCCGGCTTTTGGAGGATCCGGCCCGCATAATGCGGCGGCGCATGCAAGTAGCCCACGTGCTAGATAAGCTCCGTCCTGCGGCGTCACGAAGAGTCTCGACCTGGCTTTCCCGGAATGATAACCGATTATCTCAATGTTCGCCTCCGGGCCTATCTTTGCAACTACTTCGTCCATGACACCGTACCGCCACTGCTATTGATACGGTCTGCGCGGCGAAAGGACTACGACTCTCGTGCCGACTGACGTGCGCTCGTATAGATCGATAACGTCTTGGTTGATCATGCGAATGCAACCCGAAGAAACGCTCTTGCCGATGGTCCACGGCTCGTTGGTGCCGTGAATTCGGTACAAGGTGTCTTTATTGCCCTGCCAGAGGTACAAGGCACGTGATCCAAGCGGGTTGCGTGGTCCGCCTTGCAAACCGAGGCCGCTTTGCAATTCGGTCAAGTGTTCCCTTAACCCCCGTTGCCGTTGAATCATTTCCTTGGGCGGATACCAGTCTGGCCATTCTTGCTTATCGTGGACAGTTGCTGTGCCCGACCAACCAAAACCTTGACGTCCTACCCCAACGCCATAGCGGATCGCCCGGCCGCGCCCCTCGATAAAATATAAAAAATGATTCTGCGGGTCGATAACGATCGTTCCTGGCCGCTCGTAGGTGGGGTAATGGACGGTCTTGCGAAAGTATTTCGGATTTATGTACGACAAATTTACCGCCGGAATCGGAAATCGCCCATCATCTATCCCCGCATAGAGAACCGCATATCGGCTCCCGATAGCGGGGTTTATGGTTTCCGGCATTTCATTCGGCGGCTGCGGCGTCGCCCGCTCGGCCGGCTCGTTGAGATCATCTGGCAAGATGCGCATCGGCGCAGAAGGCGCCTGCGGTCGGGTCGATCGCGGAGGATCGAAAAGTCCTGGGCAGAGCCAAGGAAAAATACCATCGCAGTTTTGCGCCGACGCGCCACGCGCCGCTATTGCGGCAGCAAATGCCAAGGCTATGGTGGATAGGCGGTATAAAAACATAAAAGTATTTTAGAGCATTCTCAAAATCGACATTGATCCACGTCAAGAAAGTCGCTCACGCTGTTTGCGCAGAGCAGTTGCTTTGCGCGCTCCCGAAGCGGGCGCCGACGCGACCCCATGCGGAAATTGCCATGGGGGCACGCCTGCTCCTCCTTGCCCTGCTCCTGCAACCTATGTGGACGGCTCGGGCGCCAAGCTCGACGGGAAAAGCAACTACACACTGACCTTCCCGAAGGACGCGATGCCGCCGAGTAGTTTTGCTGCCCATATTTCTTTGATTAACATCAAAGACCATTTCCCTATCATCAGTGCATCAGATTTGGCGGTGGTGTGGGCCCGTGCGGCGCAGGCGATTTTGTCGGCCATTACAGCATCTGGATATCTGCATCCGAATTGCCGAACGCGGCGACGGGCCGCTGGCCGATATGCGTGTTGGGGGGACAGAACCACCCAAGTTGGGCGCAAACGCTGTGATGGCAAACTAGCTGCGCGCGGCATCGGCTTTGCCAGTCCGCACCTTTGAAATCGTTGATGAATTTGGGTTCGTTCTGCCAAATTTTACAGACTAATTGCATTTTTAACGCGAACTCGTACTGCGTGTATTTTGAGTTTCTACCTTCGTGGTCTCCCGGTTCACTCTCGTGATGGAGCCCGCAAGCGAACGCCGGCTCCCGTGCTCTCGGTCTGGTCAATGAATTCGACACCGGCAGCCTCGAAAGCGCGCCTGATGACGTCGAGCGTCGACCGGCGCGGCCGAGCGCTGCCCGCTTCCAGCTGATGCACCGTTACCACGCCCACCTGCGCCTTCTGCGCAAGCTCCACCTGGCTCCAGGCCAATAGGCCGCGGGCGGCCCGGCATTGTTCGGGCTTGATCATGGGCGCGGACATTGTCCCAAATGAGTGATTCCTACAATTGCATATGAAAATTCGTGGCGAACCTGTTGACAGCAGAGTCAATGTAATGTAGATTTTTTTCGTATACCAATGATTTATACGTCTCAGTACCAGGGAGCAGCGTCATGAACCTCGAATTCGCAACCGCCACATACCGCGCCATCCGCGATCGCCTCCGCACCCAAGATCCCGAAATCGACGAGCGGACCCTGGCCGACACCGTGGAGGGCCTGACCGACCTGCATCAGATTCTCGAGGCCATTATCCGCTCGGCCCTGGAAGACGAAGCCCTGGTCAAGGGGCTTAAGGGTCGAATGGCCGAGATGCAGGAAAGGCTCAGCCGGTTCGAGGACCGCGCCTCCAAGCGCCGCCAGATCGCCAAGGACGTCATGGTCGAACTCGACCTGAAGAAGCTGCAGGCCCCCGACTTCACCGCCTCTATCCGGCCCGGAACCCCCGCCCTGATGGTGATCGACGAGGCGGCCGTGCCCAGCATCTATTGGGAGCCGCGGGATCC
>JARRNI010000099.1:0-9494 GCA_037385125.1 Pseudolabrys sp. | reverse complement strand
GCTACCGCGGTCACGTCGACTTCGTCGATGACAACCTAATCGGCAACAAGAAGGCGATCAAGGGCTTCCTGCCCGCACTGACGGCCTGGCAGAAGGCACGCGACTATCCGTTTGTGTTCTCGACCGAGGCCTCGATCAACCTCGCCGACGACGACGAGTTGCTCGACTTGATGAGGCAGGCAAATTTCTTCGGGGTTTTCGTCGGCATCGAGAGCCCGGACCCGGAGACGCTGGTGCACATGCGCAAGAAACAGAACACGCGGCGCAGCATCGCGGAGAGCGTCCACAAGATCTATCTCCACGGCATGTTCGTGACGGCCGGCTTCATCGTCGGTTTCGACAGCGAAAAGGAAGCGATCGCCGACGAGATGGTCGCCCTCATCGAGGAATGCGCTATTCCGGTTTGTATGGTCGGGCTGCTCTATGCACTGCCGAACACGCAGCTCACCCGCCGGCTTGCGCGGGAAGGCCGCCTGCACGAGGACCACGACGTCATGCAGGAGGACCGCGCCGGCGACCAATGCATGATCGGCATCAACTACGAGCCCGCGCGGCCGCTACGCGACGTGCTCGGCGACTACAAACGCATTCTCGAGCGCGTATACGAGCCGACGACCTACGCCCGCCGCCTTGCGCGCTTGATCTCCATGCTCGACCGCAACGGCCGGCCGACCGCGCTCGCGGCCAACGACCGCCGCCGTCGGCTGATGTCGTTGGAAACGGCGCGGCGCGTAATCGATGCCCTGCCCGGCGGCGAAGATGTATTCCGAAAAGTCTTCATCAACTGCATGCGCGACAATCCCGAGGCGGCGCATGACCTTATCTGGTTTCTGGCAATGTACGCCCATCTCGGGCCATTCTCGCGCGTGGTGATCGGCGAGGTCAACCGGCGCATCGCACAGATCGACGAGGCGGCGCCGGCCGAGGCCGCGCCGCCACCTGCCGGCCACGCTACGTCGCGCCGCGCCGCGGCGGGGGCGCCTTTTCATTCATGACCGCTGCCGAACAGCTTCTGACCGGTTTCGACCAAGTCGAGACCTGGGTGTTCGATCTCGACAACACGCTCTATCCGCATCACCTCAATCTCTGGCAGCAGGTGGACGACCGCATCCGCGCCTATATCGCGGATTTTCTGAAAGTCCCGCACGACCAGGCCTTCCGCATCCAGAAGGACTACTACAAGCGCTACGGCACCACCATGCGCGGGCTGATGACCGAGCACGCGCTGGCGCCGGACCACTACCTCGATTTCGTGCACCGCATCGACCACTCGCTGCTGACGCCCGACGCGGCGCTCGGCGCCGCGCTGGAGAAGCTGCCGGGTCGCAAGCTCATCCTCACCAATAGCACGCGCCAGCACGCCGACGCGGTGATGAAGCGGCTCGCGGTGCATGAGCATTTCGAGGACGTGTTCGACATTATCGCCGCCGAGCTCGAGCCGAAGCCGTCGCCCAAGACCTATGAGCGTTTCCTCGAACGCCACGACGTCGACCCGGCCAACGCCGCCATGTTCGAGGATCTTGCGCGCAACCTGGCGGCGCCGCACGCGCTCGGCATGACCACCGTGCTGGTGGTGCCGGAAGCGCAGCGTGAGATATTCCGCGAAGGCTGGGAGTTGGAAGGGCGTGACGCGCCGCACGTCGATCACGTGACCGACGACCTTGCGGGGTTTCTCGCGCGCATAGTTGCCGCCGCGTGAGCCGCCGTCAGGCGACGGCGCGCTCGCCCTCGATGGTGTCCTTCGGCGCGTCCTTGATGTGCAGGTCGCGCTGCGGGAACGGAATGGTCAGCCCGGCCGCTTCCAGCGCCAGCTTGCCGCCCTCGGTGAGCGCGCGCCGCAGCGTCCAGTAGTCGGAATTCGACGCCCACACCCGCAAGCGCAGCACGACCGCCGAATCGCCGAGCTCGTCGACGAAGGTCTGCGGCGCCGGATCGGCCGCCACCCGCGCGTCATCGCCGGCGAGCTTGAGCAGCACCTCCTGGCCCTTGGCCAGGTCGTCCTCGTAGGAGACGCCGAAGCCGAGATCGACCAGCCGCGTCGGCAGGCGCGAGTAGTTGATGATCTTCTTGTTCCACAGTTCGGAGTTCGGTACGAACTGATAGATGCCGTCCCAGGAGTGCAGCTCGCTGGCGAACAGGCCGAGCGACTTGACGGTGCCGGCGGCGGAGCCGGAATCGATATAATCGCCGACCTGGAACGGCCGCAGCCACAGCAGCATCATGCCGGCGGCGATATTAGCCAGCGTGCCCTGCATGGCCAGGCCAATGGCGAGGCCGGCGGCACCGAGAGCGGCGAGAATGCTGGTGGTCTGGATGCCGAGTTGGCCGAGCACCGCCACCACCACCACGATGAGGATGGCGTAGCGCACCACCGAGGCGATCACCCCGCTCAGCATGGCGTCGATATGATTCTGCCGGGTGAGCAGGGCCGCCATGGCGTGCTGGGCGCGGCCGGCGATCCACCAGCCCACCACCAGCAAGACCACGGCGCCGACGATGCGCGGCACCGTCGCCGCCGCCCAGACCGCCAGCCCGTCCAGAAAAGTGCTGATCTCTCCGGTGACTTGGGTAACTTGCGTCGCTGCTGCTAGGTGCATCGGTCGCTCCTCTTTGTAGACGTCGATCTCCCGGCCGAATCGTCATGGTCCTAGCCTATTGACGCCTTTCGCGCACCGTGCCCGGGAACCCGCCGCCAACGGCTTGACAGCGCACGAGGTTCCCCCGACAACCCGCTCCCGACAGCAGCGGGGGGCCAAATGGCGACCGGAAAAGCGGCCAAGAACGCGGCCAAGAGCTCACCCAGCTCGGCCAAGAGCCTGGAAAAGACTATCGACGACGCCTTCGAGGGCCGCGACAAGATCGGCCCCAAGACCAAGGGCGCCGTGCGCAAGGCGGTAGACGAGGCGCTCGCTCTGCTCGATTCCGGCAAGGCGCGCGTGGCCGAGCGCGACGCCGCCGGCAACTGGCAAGTCAACCAGTGGCTGAAGAAGGCCGTGCTGCTGTCGTTCCGCCTCAACGACCTGAGCGTGATCCCGGGCGGACCGGGCCGCGCCGTCTGGTGGGACAAGGTCGATTCCAAGTTCAAGGGCTGGACGCCGGCGAAGTTCAAGAAGGCCGGCTTCCGCGCCGTTCCGACGAGCGTCGTGCGGCGCTCGGCCTTCATCGCGCCCGGCGTGGTGCTGATGCCGAGTTTCGTCAATCTCGGCGCCTATGTGGACTCCGGCACCATGGTGGACACCTGGGCGACGGTCGGCAGTTGCGCGCAGATCGGCAAGAACTGTCATCTGTCCGGCGGCATCGGCATCGGCGGCGTGCTGGAGCCTTTGCAGGCCGGACCGGTGATCATCGAGGACAATTGCTTCATCGGCGCGCGCTCAGAAGTAGCGGAAGGCGTGATCGTGCGCGAAGGCTCGGTGCTGTCGATGGGTGTCTATCTCGGCGCCTCCACCAAGATCGTCGACCGCGAGAGCGGCAGGGTCTATCAGGGCGAGGTGCCGCCCTACTCCGTCGTCGTCTCCGGCAGCATGCCAGGCAAGCCGCTGTCGAACGGCGCCCCGGGCCCGAGCCTCTATTGCTCGGTGATCGTCAAGCGCGTGGACGAGCGCACGCGCTCGAAGACGAGCATCAATGAGCTGCTGCGGGATTGAATGAGCGCCGACCCCCTCGCCATCGCCCGCGATCTGCTGCGCTGCCGCTCGGTGACCCCGGCGGAAGGCGGCGCGCTGAAGTACCTCGAGCGCATCCTGAAAGATGCCGGCTTCAGCGTGCACCATCTCGCCTTCAGCGAGCCGGGCGAGGATATGGTGGAAAACCTCTACGCCCGCATCGGCTCGCAGGCGCCCAACTTGGTGTTCGCCGGCCACACCGACGTGGTGCCGCCGGGCGACGAGGCAGCCTGGACGCATCCGCCCTTCGCGGCCGAGTCGGACGGCACCGAACTCTACGGCCGCGGCGCGGTGGACATGAAGGGCGGCGTCGCCTGCGCGGTCGCCGCGGTACTCGATCATCTCACCCAGCATGGCGGCAGGCCGGCTAAGGGCTCGATTACTTTCCTGATCACCGGTGACGAGGAAGGCGTCGCGGTCAACGGCACGCCCAAGCTCTTGAAATGGGCGGCCGAGCACGAGGAGCAGTTTGACCATTGCATTCTGGGCGAGCCGAGCAATGTGGAAGCGCTCGGCGACACCATCAAGATCGGCCGACGCGGCTCGCTCAATGGCCAGCTCATCGTGCGCGGCAGGCAGGGCCATGTCGCCTATCCCGAGCGCGCCGAAAACCCGATCCCCGGCTTGGTCACGCTCCTCGCCGCGCTGCAGGATCAGCCGCTTGACAATGGCAGCGCGCACTTCCCGCCTTCGCATCTGGAGTTCACCTCGGTCGACGTCGGCAACCCGACGGTGAACCTGATTCCCGGCGAGGCGCGCGCCCGCTTCAACATCCGCTACAACGACTGCCACACGCTCGAGCAGCTCAAGAGCTTGCTGGAGAGCCGCGCGGCCAAGGCGGCCGGCGGCCGAATCAGGTTTTCCTTCGCGTGGCAGTCGTCCAACGCCGGCGTATTCGTCACCGCGCCCGGCGCTTTCACCGAGCTGGTGCAAAAGGCGATCGAGGAAGTCACCGGCCGCACGCCGCACCTGTCGACCAGCGGGGGCACCTCGGACGCGCGCTTCATCACGCATTATTGCCCGGTGGTGGAATTCGGCCTGGTCGGCCAGACCATGCACCAGGTGGACGAGCGCGTGCCGATCGCCGACCTGCGGGCGCTGACGACGATCTACCGGAAGATCATCGACCGGTATTTCGCCTGATCCTCGGGTGGTCGTTATCCCCGGTATCCCCCATCCGGCAAATTGACTGGCGGCGGCGGATTCCCTCGGCTCTGAAAGAATCATCTGACGAATCGCCCGCTTCTTTCGTCGGGCTGGGGAAGCTAAGAAATGGAAAAAGGGCGTCGCAAGGCCTTGGCCTGCGGCCGATTCGTGTATTTTTTCGCGTTTCCCCTGCGTGATATGCGCGCCGCAGACCGCGGTTGCGTCTCGTTGTCGTTCACGTCTCCTGTGCCCAGCGTCGAAAACCGGCCGCCACATGGTGGGGCTCCATGAATTGCAAGCGGATTTTGCTGGCCGCCGCGTTGCTCGCAGCGCCCTTTGCCGCTCATGCGGAATCGAGCCCGCTCGAAGCGTTTGCCTATGACCCGCCTGGCGGCGGGTAGGGCTTTTATGCCGGCATCAACGGCGGCTACGGCTGGGGCAATTCGGATCAACACGACACGGTGTTGCCGTCGGGGCCGCCGCCGCCCATTCCCGAGGACGGCGGCTACAATCTCGCCGGCGGCGCCATCGGCGGCACGCTCGGCTATTACTGGCGCTTCTCCAACTGGCTTTTCGGTGCGGAAGGCGACAATGCCTGGGCAACATCCATGGCTCCTCGAGCACTTGCGGCGGCGTCAACGAATGCGGCACGCGCTTGTACTCGTTCGCCACGCTGCGCGGCCGCCTCGGGCCGGTGTTCGGCGGCACCTTGCTGTATGCCGCCGGCGGCGCGCATGCCTTCGATACCAGCGCAGCGGGGGCGGGCGGGACCAAGTGGCGCACCGGCTGGACGGTCGGCGGGCGCATCGAGCAGCAACTTTCCGGGCACTGGTCGGCCAAGCTCGAATATCTCTACATGGATTTCGACAACCACCGATTTCGTCACCATCCCCAACCATACGCCGGAAGAAATCAGCCTGACGGTGAACGTCATCCGCGTGGGACTCAATTACAGCTTCTGAGAGCTGGCGCGGCAAGTTCGGCTTAATAGTCCACTTTCATTAAATACAGACCGTCCGGCGGTGCGACCTGGCCGCAGGCCGTGCGATCGCGCGCTTCCAGTGCGCGCCTGACATCGTCCGGCCGCCATTTGCCCTCGCCAACCATGACAAGCGTCCCAACCATGGAGCGCACCTGGTTGTGCAGGAACGATTGCGCGCAGGCGCGCACCGTGACCTCCTCGCCGTCGCGCGCGACGTCCAACCGGTCGAGCGTCTTCACGGGCGACTTGGCCTGGCATTCGCTGGAGCGGAACGTGGTGAAGTCGTGCTTGCCGATGAGATACCGGGCGGCCTTCTGCATGGCCTCCGTGTCGAGCGGGCGCGGTACACGCCAGGCGTGGTCGCGGTCGAGGGTGAGGTCGGCGCGGCGGTTGACGATGCGGTAGAGGTAATGCCGCCTCGCCGCCGAAGTGCGCGCGTTGAAATCGGCGCTCACCTCCTCTGCCGCGAGCACTGCCACCGGGTGCGGCCGCAGATGCGCATTGAGCGCATCGCGCACGGTGTCGGCGTCCCACTCCCTGGCGAGATCGACATGCGCCACCTGGGCGCGCGCGTGCACGCCGGCGTCGGTGCGCCCGGCGCCCTGCACCAGCGTGCTCTCGCCGGCGAAAGCGGCCACCGCCAGGGTGAGCACCCCCTGCACGGTCGTCTGCTCGGCCTGCACCTGCCAGCCGGCAAAGGGGGCGCCGTCATACTCGATGGTGAGCTTGTAGCGGGGCATGACGGGTTAATGGAACCTTGAAACCTAGGGTTAACGATTTCCGTGCAGCGTGTCCCGACCCCCACCGGGACACCGCGAAACGCCGCCATGACCGAGAGCCTCGATCCGACCGACTGGGAGGCCTTGCGCGCACAAAGCCACCGCATGCTCGACGACATGCTCGACTATATCGAGCACATCCGCGCGCGTCCGGTCTGGCAGCCGATCCCCGACGAAGTGCGCACAAGCATCCGCGAACCGCTGCCCGCCGCGCCGTCCGATCCGGCGGAAGTTTATGCGCAGTTCAAGCAGAACATCCTGCCCTACGCCACCGGCAACACCCATCCCGGCTTCATGGGCTGGGTGCACGGCGGCGGCAACCCAGCCGGCATGCTGGCGGAAATGCTGGCGGCGGGGCTTAACGCCAATCTGGGCGGGCGTGACCACATGCCGATCGAGGTAGAGCGGCAAGTCGCGCGCTGGATGGCGGAGCTGTTTGGGTTTCCCGACACGGCGAGCGGGCTGTTCGTCACCGGCACCTCGATGGCCAACCTGCTGGGCGTGCTGGTGGCGCGTACGCGCGCGCTGGGCGTGGCCTCGCGCAGCGTGGGCGTGGCGGGGGAAAAACGCCTCACCGCCTATGTGTCGATGGCGGCGCATGGCTGCATCCGGCAAGCCATGGAGATATCGGGGCTCGGCAGCGCGGCGCTGCGCATGGTGCCGACCGACGCACACTATCGCATCGACCTGACCGCGCTCAAGCTGGCCATCGCCATCGACCGGCGCGACGGCTTCACCCCGTTCCTGCTGATCGGCAATGCGGGCACCGTTGACATCGGCGCCATCGACGATCTCGCCAGCCTCGCCGGCATCGCGCACAGCGAACAGATGTGGTTTCACGTCGACGGCGCCTTCGGCGCGCTCGCCATGCTGGCGCCGGATCTCAAGCCGCGGCTCGACGGCATCGGCGAAGCGGATTCCATCGCGCTCGATTTCCACAAATGGGGCCAGGTGCCCTATGACGCCGGCTTCATCCTGATGCGCGACGGCGCACGCCAGCGCGAAACCTTCGCGGCGCCGGCGGCCTATCTCAGGCGCGAGGCGCGCGGGCTAGCGGCGGGCGCGCCCTGGCCGTGCGAGTTCGGGCCGGACCTTTCGCGCGGCTTCCGCGCGCTCAAGACCTGGTTCACGCTCAAGGTCCATGGCGCCGAAAAGATCGGCGCGATGATTTCGCAGACCTGCGCCGTTGCGCGACACCTGGAAGCCTGCATCGCGGCGCGGCCCGAACTGGAGCTGATGGCACCAGTTGAGCTCAACATCGTCTGCTTCCGCTATCGCGGCCCCGACGCCGACGCGCTCAATGCCCACATCGTGGCCGAACTGCACGAAGGCGGCCGGGTCGCGCCGTCCACCACCGTGCTGGAAAAGGGCCTGGCCATCCGCGCGGCCATCGTCAACCACCGCACCGAGCGGCGCGACGTGGAAGCGCTCGTCGACCTGGTCGTTGCGCGCGGACATGCACTGGGCGGGGGAAACAGGGCGGCGGTCCGCCGGATTTCACAAAAGGCTTTTCCATGATCATGCACGACACCCGTCTCGCGCCGGCCGACGACCACGGCCCCGTTCCGATCGGCCTGCCGACGCTCGCCACGCTCGCATTCCACGGCTGCGACCTAGCGCCACTGTGGAACGAGCCGGCCGGCGCGCGACCGCCGATTCGAACGAGGCCGCTGCCTGGCTCGATCTTTCCACCATCGCGCATCTGCAGGGGTGGCCGGACGACCGGCTGGCCTTGCAGAGCGTAGCGCTGAAGCTCTGCCGGCTCTACCACCAGCCGCCGGCCACCGCGACGGCGCGGCCGCTGCGCCTGCTGGCGCTAATGGCGCCGGGCGACTTCATGGCCAATATCCCGATCGAGTTCATGGTGGCGGGATCCGATGTCGCGCTCGACATGCTCTATTTGGTGGAGGATGAGCCACTGCCGCCCTTGCCGGAGCACGATGTCGCCCTGGTAGCGATCGCGGAGCAGCGCGCGAACCAGGCGCTACTCGGCCGGCTGGCCACGCAAGCCTGGCCAAAGCCGCTGCTCAACGCGCCCGCCCATATCGCGCGGCGCCACGCCCGCGCCTTCGCGGCCATCGCCGAACGCTTCGCGCTCGACTACGTTCCCTTCGACTGCGGCGAGACGCCGGACGGCCAATTGCTGGTGTTCGAAGCGGGCACCAACATGATCGTGCACTCCATGGACCCGCCCGAGCTGTTTCCCTACAAGCCACCGCAGATGCAGAAGGTGTTCGGCGCCTTCCAGACCATGCTGCGCGATGCTTGCGAGATGCAGGCGGACGCGGCGGTGGCTTGATATTAGATTGTCAGGGATTGAGGAGCGCCCCGCAGAGACGGCTTGACCCTCCCCTGGAGGGGAAATGAGCGCGCTGCAAGGCTTGATCCAAATCCGAAACTGAAAGCGTTCTACGCGAGCTTCGTCCCCACAGCGACCGGCGTGCCGCGCAAATATTCCTCTGCCGCCATCGGCTGCTTGCCCGCGCGCTGCACCTGCGTGAGCCGCACAGCGCCGTCGCCGCAGGCAATGGTGAGCTGGTCGTCGAGCGCGGTACCGGGCTCACCTGAACCTTCGCCCCTGGTCGAGCGCAACACCTTCACCCGCGCGCCGTCGATCTCGCACCAGGCGCCGGGAAACGGCGACAGGCCGCGGATGTGGTTGTGAACGTCGCGCCAGGGCCTAGCCCAGTCGATGCGCGTCTCGCTCTTCTCGATCTTGGCGGCGTAGGTGACGCCCTCCGCCGGCTGCGGCGTCAGCGTCAGGGTGCCGCGCTCGAGCGCGGCGAGCGTGCGCACTATCAGATCGGCGCCGAGCCGGGCCAGCACGTCGTGCAGGCCGCCGGCCGTCATGTCGGGCGCAATGGTGACACGTTCGGCCATGGCCATGGCGCCGGTGTCGAGGCCCTCGTCCATTTTCATGAT
>JARRNI010000098.1:0-11650 GCA_037385125.1 Pseudolabrys sp. | reverse complement strand
ATCTTCTCCATGCTGGTGTCGTTCCACGCGGCCGAGCCCGGTCTCGATCACCAGGCCACCATGCCGGAGGTGCCGCCGCCGGAGAAGCTGCCGAGCGAGGCGGAGATGCGTAAGATCATGCTGCCGACCATGCCCGATCCGGTGCGGCGCTATTACGAGCGCGAGCGCCCGATCGAGCTGCGGCCGGTAGAGTTCGACCGCTACGGCGGCAAGAAATATCCCGACGGACGCTTCCATATCTGGATTCGCACCACCGGCCCGTTGCCCGACGACTTGGCGATACATCAATGCGTGCTCGCCTATGCCTCCGACATGACGCTGCTCGACGCCGCGCTCGCCCCGCACGGCCGTACGCTGTTCGAGAAGGAGTTCATGGCGGCGAGCCTGGATCACGCGCTCTGGCTGCACCGCCCGTTTCGCGCCGACGACTGGCTGCTCTATGCGCAGGATTCGCCCAACCTGCACGGCTCGCGCGGCTTCAGCCGCGGCCTTATATTCACCCGCGACGGCACGCTGGTCGCTTCGGTCGCCCAGGAAGGCCTGGTGCGCAAGCGGCGCGAGTAGCGACGGATGAAACGGTCGCTCGCAGTCATCTTCGCCGTCCTGTTTGCGACGATCGCAACGGCTTTCGCCGCCTCCGGCAAGCGGCCGCCGCCGCCCGGCGCCTTCCGCGGCGCGCCGTCACAATACACCCGCTTCTCGGCCGACGAATTGATGCGCGGCTTCATGGCGCTCGCCTTCGGCTCCGATCTGCGCATAGGCGCGCGCCCGCGCGGCATCCGCCGCTTCGATCATCCGATCCGCGTCCAGGTTATGGCCGGTGGCAGCGTCGATCGCGCAACCGCGATGAAGCGCATCATCAGGGAATACGCACGCAAGGTGCCCAACCTGCAGCTCTCCGTGGCCAACTCGCCGCCCGCCGACATCGAGGTGCGGCTGATCGACGAGAAGGATTTCAAGTCGGCGCTGACCGCCGCTTTCGGCGCCCGGGTCGCGCGCGAATTCATCAAGCGCACGGACCCGCAATGCATGACCAGCGTGAAGTCCTCGACCGACGGCGACATCCTGCGCTCGGTTTCTTTCGTCATCGTCGACAGGGGCAAGGACGTCTTCCTCGACTGCGCCTATCACGAGCTGCTGCACGCGTTCGGCCTGTCCAATCACGACCAGCACAACCCCTGGACGACGCTCAACCAGAACCGCATGGTAGGCTATCTCACGGTCTACGACCGCGACCTGCTCACCCTGCTGTATGACCCGCGCGTCACGCCCGGCATGACCCCCGGCCAGGCACGCGAAACGCTGCCGAAGGTGATCGCCGATCTCCATCTCGCCTTCGCGCAGCCGCCGAAATAAGGCAGCACTCCTGCCCCAAAATGCCTTCTCGGGCGGCGGCTGCCTGTGGGCGCGGCAACAATCTGCTTAAAATCGAGGCCGCCAGCCGGTACCTTGCGCCGGCGAACCCGTTTCGGCCCACGCCGGGGCGGGCTTCGTTCCATCCTGCCGGGGGAAGCCATGAAGCTGATCATCGCGGTCATCAAACCGTTCAAGCTCGACGAGGTGCGCGACGCCCTCACCCGCATCGGGATTCACGGCATGACCGTGACCGAGGTGAAGGGCTACGGCCGTCAGAAAGGCCATATGGAAATCTATCGCGGCGCCGAATACGCCGTGAATTTCCTGCCCAAAGTACGCGTCGAGGTCGCCGTCGCCAGCGAGCAGCTCGACCAGGTCGTGGAAGTGGTCGCGGCTGCCGCCAAGACCGGACAGATCGGCGACGGCAAGATCTTCGTCATGCCGCTCGATCAGGCCATGCGCATCCGCACCGGCGAGACCGACATCGGCGCGCTTTAACAACGGTATCCGCTCACCCGCGAGCAAGCGGGGACTCAGAGCGAGTTCTTGCTGACCCTCCCTTCGACCGAATTCCCGCCCGTGCGGGAATGAGCGGAAGGCGAGTGTCAGCTAAGGGCTTAAACCTGTCGGGGGGATTCAAATGAAACGGGCGCCTATTCGCCTTGCTGTAGCCGCGCTGGCGGCCTTCGTCGCAACGCCAGCTTTCGCGCAAACCGAAAAGATCAACGCCGCCGACACCGCCTGGATGATCGGCGCTACCGGGTTGGTGCTGATGATGACCATTCCCGGTCTCGCCATGTTCTATGCCGGCATGGTGCGTAAGAAGAACGTGCTCGCTACCATGGCGCAGTCCCTGGCCGCCACCTTCGTCGTTTCCATCCTGTGGGCCTTCATCGGCTATTCGCTCACCTTCGTCGGCGGCGGCGAGATCATCGGCTCGCTCGGCCGCATCTTCCTCATCGGCATGTCGCCGCACGCCATCTCGCCCTGGGCCACCACCATCCCGGAAGCCCTGTTCATGCTCTACCAGATGACCTTCGCCGTCATCACGGTGGCGCTGGTGGCGGGCTCGGTGGCGGATCGCCTGCGTTTCTCGGCCTATCTCACGTTCTGCGTGCTGTGGCTCCTATTCGTTTATGTGCCGATCGCGCATTGGGTCTGGGGCGGCGGCTTTCTCGGCCGCTACGGCACCATCGATTTCGCCGGCGGCCTGGTGGTGCATCTCAATGCCGGCGTCGCCGGCCTGACTGCAGCCTATGTGGTCGGCGTGCGCCGCGGCTACGGCCATGAGAACCTGGCGCCGTTCGATCTGACCCTGGCGGTGGTCGGTACCGGGCTGTTGTGGGTCGGCTGGTTCGGCTTCAACGGCGGCTCGGCGCTCGGCGCCAATGCGCGCGCGGTGATGGCGATCGTCGCGACGCATCTCGCCGCCAGCGCGGGCGCGGTCACCTGGATGGCGCTGGAATGGTGGACCCGCGGCAAGCCTTCGGTGCTCGGCATGATCTCCGGCGCCATCGCCGGTCTCGGCACCATCACGCCAGCCTCCGGCTTCGTACTGCCGATGGAGGGGCTTCTGATCGGCGTGATCGCCGGCGGCGTCTGCTTCTGGGCCTGCACCTGGCTGAAGCTGAGATGCGGTTATGACGACTCGCTCGACGTGTTCGGCGTGCACGGCATCGGCGGGCTCACCGGCACCCTGCTCGCCGGCGTGTTCGCGGTCGGCGCGCTGTCGGCGAGCCCTTCGCTGCCCGGCGGCGTGCGCGGCCTGTTTGAAGGCAATGCCCACTTGCTGCTGGCGCAATTCTACGGGGTGGTCGTCACCATCGTGTGGTCGGGCGTGCTGACCTACGTCATCCTCAAGGCGATCGGCCTCGCCATGCCGCTGCGCGTACGCACCGAGGACGAGGTCATGGGCCTGGACGTCAGCCAGCATGGCGAGGCGATTCAGTAGATCCAGGTCAGCGGCTTCGGCCATGCCGTGCCCGTTCCACGGGCACGGGTTTTTGCTCATTTCTTGTTGCCTATTATTTGTGCAAACCGTCTGTGCGCTGACCTGCTTTTGAGCACAGGGGCCCGGCGGTATTCCGGTCGGGTCGGCAGTGCACGGATTCCGCCCGTCGAATCATAGGCCTAGGCCGGCTGCCGGCAACTGGCACGGCGTTTGATTCCCTTTCTGCGGCCATGCCTGCGGATCAAGCTTCGGGGGCAGGCTCAGTGGACCGCCCGCACTGCGTAAAGGACGAAACGGGCTCAAGCGGGGATCGAATCCATGAAAATCGTCATGGCCATCATCAAGCCATTCAAACTCGACGAGGTCCGCGACGCCCTGACCTCCATCGGGGTGCAGGGACTGACCGTCACCGAGGTCAAGGGATACGGGCGTCAAAAGGGACACACGGAAATCTATCGTGGCGCCGAATACGCGGTGAGCTTCCTGCCGAAGATCAAGGTGGAAGTGGCCGTGCCGACCGACCAGGTCGACAAGGTCGTCAGCGCCGTCACCGGCGCCGCTAAAACCGGACAGATCGGCGACGGTAAGATCTTCGTCTTCGGCATCGACCATGCCGTACGTATCCGCACCGGCGAGACCGATGCAGCGGCGCTTTGAGCAATCCTGCACCGCAAACAATAAGGACAGGAGTATAAGACCATGACGTTCAAAAAGCTCTCGCGGGCGGGCCTGACAGCGCTTGCCGCAGTGAGTATCGGCCTGATGTTCGCCGACAGCGCGCTGGCGCAGGAAGCGGCGAAACCGAAGCTCAATTCCGGCGACACCGCCTGGATGCTCACCTCCACGGCACTGGTGCTGATGATGACCGTCCCGGGCCTGGCGCTGTTCTACGGCGGCATGGTCCGCAAGAAGAACGTGCTGGCGACCGTGATGCAGAGCTTCGCCATCACCTGCCTCGTCACGGTGTTGTGGATGATCGTCGGCTATTCGCTGGCGTTCAAGGATGGCGGCGGCGTGAATGCCTATATCGGCGGCCTGCAGAGCTTCTTCCTCAGGGGCATGGCCGACGCCTCGATGAGCGGCACGATCCCCGAGACGGTCTTCATGTGCTTCCAGATGACCTTCGCGATCATCACCCCGGCGCTGATCGCCGGCGCCTTTGCCGACCGCATGAAGTTTTCTGCCATGCTGTGGTTCATGGGGCTGTGGAGCATCATCGTCTACAGCCCGATTGCTCACTGGGTGTGGGGCGGCGGCTTCCTCGGCACCCTCGGCGTCAAGGATTTCGCCGGCGGCACGGTGGTCCACATCAATGCCGGCGTCGCTGGCCTCGTCTGCGCCCTCGTCCTCGGCAAGCGTCAGGGCTATGGCACCGAGAACATGGCGCCGCATAACCTGGTCTACAGCCTGATTGGCGCCTCGCTGCTGTGGGTCGGCTGGTTCGGCTTCAACGCCGGTTCGGAGCTCGCCGCCGACGGCACCGCCGGCATGGCCATGGCCGTCACCCAGATCGCCACGGCGACCGCGGCGCTGGCCTGGATGTTCTATGAATGGATCGGCCGCGGCAAGCCGAGCGTCCTCGGCATCCTCTCCGGTGCCGTCGCCGGTCTGGTCGCCATCACCCCGGCCTCGGGCTTCGTCGGTCCGACCGGCGCGTTGATCATCGGCATCGCCGCGGGCGTCATCTGCGCCTGGGCCGCGACCTCGCTCAAGCCGATGCTCGGCTATGACGACTCGCTCGACGCCTTCGGCGTTCACGGTGTCGGCGGCTTTGTCGGCGCCATCCTGACCGGCGTCTTCATCAGCAGCACCTTCGGCGGCGTCGGCCTCGACAAGGGCGTGTCGATGGGCAGCCAGGTCTGGATCCAGTTCCTCGGCACGCTGGCCACCATCATCTGGACCGGTGTCGCGAGCTTCGTCATCCTCAAGGTGATCGACGCCACCATCGGCCTCCGCGTCAGCAAGGAAGTCGAGATCGAAGGTCTGGACATCAACCTGCACGGCGAGGTGGTCCACTGAGGACGGCGCGCGTGATCCCGAAAAGCTTGTCCTCGAACCCGATCGGGGATGGGTACCGGTTTTCGGACAAGATCACGCGCCATGAAATAACGAGCTAGCGGTAGGGGCGGAAACCCGGCACTGTCCCTTCCGTCGGGGCCCCGGTCCAGCAATGGGCCGGGGCCTCACTTTTTTGCACCGGTCATTCGTCTTTAGGTTTGTTCCCGATCGCGTGCCCTTCGAATAGGCCGGGGCGTCCCGTCTTCTCGAGCCTGGCAATTCGGATTGACAGCACCCCGCCAGCCCCGATGGTTAACGGGGTCTTAACCTCGCCCTCTTTATGGTGGCAAAGCCCCGGCGAGCCGCGGGCCGCGCCCGCTTCTGTAACCAGTAAACCGCATGTCCAGCACGACCGCCCAGCGCGAGCCTTCTCCCTCTACTGCTCCGGCGGCCGCCTCCCGCTCGCCTTTCGTGCGCCTGACCGAGCTGATCGCTGGCATCCAGCCCGGCAAGCCGGTGATCAATCTCTCGGTCGGCGAACCGCAGCACCCGATCCCGTCCTTTGTCAGGCCCGTGATGGCGGCGCACATCGCAGAATTCGGCCGCTACCCACCCAACAAGGGCATCGAGCCTTTCCGCCGTGCGGTCGCCGACTGGCTCGGCCGCCGCTACAACCTGCCGCGCGCGCTTGATCCAGAAAGCGAAGTGCTAGTGCTCAACGGCACGCGCGAGGGTCTGTTCCTTGCGGCGATCGCGGCCAGGCACTGGGTGAGCCCGCGCGCCGGCAAGCCGGCCGTGCTGATCCCCAATCCGTTCTATGCGGCCTACGCGGCAGGTGCGCTCGCCGCCGGCTGCGAGCCGGTCTATCTGCCGGCCACCAAGCGATCCGGCTTCCTGCCCGATCTGGACGCGCTCGACGACGTGCTGCTCAAACGCACGGTCGCCTGCTACATCGCTTCCCCGTCCAATCCGCAAGGCGCGGTGGCCGACCGCCCCTATCTCGAAAAGCTCAGCAGGCTGGCGCGCCGCCACGGCTTCCTGGTGTTCGCCGACGAATGCTATTGCGAGATCTACAGCCGGCAGGCCCCGCCCGGCATGCTGGAGGCCGCGGGGCCCGACTTCGCCAATGTGGTCGCGTTCCATTCGCTGTCGAAGCGCTCGAACATGCCCGGCCTGCGCGTCGGCTTCGCCGCTGGCGACGCGCGCTTCCTCGGCGCCTTTCTCGAATTGCGCAACGTGGCGGCGCCGCAGGTGCCGGTGCCGGCGCAACACGTCGCCGTGGCCGCCTATGGCGACGAGAGCCACGTGCAAGAAAATCGAAAGCTCTATGCGGCCAAGTTCGACCTCGCCGACCAGATCATCGGCAACCGCTACAGCTATGAGCGGCCGGCCGGCGGCTTCTTTCTCTGGCTCGACGTGTCGCAACACGGCGGCAGCGAAATGGCGACCCGGCGGCTGTGGGCGGAGGCCGGCGTGCGCGTGGTGCCGGGGCGCTATCTCGCGCGCGATCAGGCCCACGGCTCCAATCCGGGCGAAAGCTACATCCGCGTCGCCATGGTGCAGGACAAGGAAGCCACGGCCGAGGCGCTGCACCGCCTGGTCGCGGTGCTCAGCTAGGAACAAGGCATGGCTTCAGCCGACCGTAGTCTCGATATCGTCGCCTACGTCTCGGAGCATTTCCGCGACTTCATGCGGCGGCGGTTGAGCGAGCTGGCGGGGCTTGCGCTGCTGGTGCTGGCACTGCTCGGCGCCATCGCGCTCGCCACCTGGTCGGTGCAGGACCCTTCGCTCAGCCATGCCACCCAGAAGCCGGTGCATAATCTGCTGGGGCTTCCCGGCGCCGTCTTCTCCGACCTGGCGATGCAGCTTCTCGGCCTCGCCGCCGTGCTACTCTTGGCGCCGGAAGCGCTGCTCGGCTGGCGGCTGTTGTCCCACCGACCGCTGGGCGAGAAATGGCGCGGGCTGGTCTGGATCCCGGTCACGCTGCTGGCAGCCGCTTTCGTCTCCACGCTGCCGCGCACCGGCTCCTGGCCGCTGCCCACCGGGCTCGGCGGCGTATTCGGCGACGCGCTGCTGCAGGTGCCGGCGCTGATCCTAGGTACTCTGGCAGGCTTCAAGCTGTTCGTCGTCGCTGTCCTGTTCGGCGTGGCCACGCTCGCCACCCTGGCGGTGGCGACCGGATTGCACTGGCCGCGGCCCTTTGCGGAAAAAGCCGCCAAGCGCGCGGCGATCGAGGAAGAAAACAACGACGAAGAGGGCGAAGAGGAGCCGGAAAACGACACCGCCTCCGCCTGGCTCGGCCTTATCGCCCACGCGCTGCTGAGCTGGAAGGCGCGCCTTGGCCTGATCTTGCGCGGCGCGCTGCGCCCGCAACGCGCCGCCCCCACTGCCGGCGCCCGCATGGAGCCGCGCTTCGATGGGCAGGGCCGCGTGGCGCCGCCGCTGCAGCCCTCCGGCGAGGAAGACGATTATTACGAAGATGAAGACGACGAGGAAGAGGTCGAGGTCGCGCGCCCCGCGCCGCGCAAGCGGTCGGCCACGCGCGCACCCGTGCGCCGCGCCGGCAGCGGCTTCACCCTGCCGTCACTCAATCTGCTGAGCGCCGCCAAAGCTTCCGACCGCGCCACCATGTCGAAGGAGACCATCGAGACCAATGCCCAGGCGCTCGAAACCGTGCTGCAGGATTTCGGCGTGCGCGGCGAAATCATCAATGCCCGCCCCGGTCCGGTGGTCACGCTGTACGAGCTGGAGCCGGCGCCCGGCATCAAGTCCTCGCGCGTCATCGGACTGGCCGACGACATCGCCCGCTCCATGAGCGCGGTATCGGCGCGCGTCGCCGTGGTGCCCGGCCGCAACGCCATCGGCATCGAGCTGCCCAATCCGGGCCGCGAAAAGGTTGTGCTGCGCGAGTTGCTGTCCGGCAAGGACTACAACGAGCACGCCGCCAAGCTGCCGCTCTGCCTCGGCAAGACCATCGGCGGCGAGTCGGTGATCGTCGATCTGTCGCGCATGCCGCATCTCCTGATCGCCGGCACCACCGGCTCCGGCAAGTCGGTCGCCATCAACACCATGATCCTGTCGCTGGTCTATCGCCTGAGCCCCGACCAGTGCCGCCTGATCATGGTCGATCCCAAGATGCTCGAGCTATCCGTCTATGACGGCATCCCGCATCTGCTCACGCCCGTCGTCACCGATCCGAAGAAAGCGGTGGTCGCGCTCAAATGGGCGGTGCGTGAGATGGAGGAGCGCTACAAGAAGATGTCGAAGCTCGGCGTGCGCAACATCGAGGGCTACAATGCGCGGCTCGCCGAAGCGAAAGCCAACGGCGAGAAGCTCACCCGCACGGTGCACACCGGCTACGACAAGGAAACGGGCGAAGCGATCTACGAGAAGGAGGAGCTCGACCTCGCGCCGCTGCCCTTCATCGTGGTCATTGTCGACGAGATGGCCGACCTGATGATGGTGGCCGGCAAGGACATCGAGGGCGCCATCCAGCGCCTGGCGCAGATGGCGCGCGCCGCCGGCATCCACTGCATCCTGGCAACACAGCGCCCGTCGGTCGACGTCATCACCGGCACTATCAAGGCTAATTTCCCGACCCGCATCTCGTTCCAGGTGACGTCGAAGATCGACAGCCGCACCATCCTGGGCGAGCAGGGCGCCGAGCAGCTCTTGGGGCAAGGCGACATGCTCTACATGGCCGGCGGCGGCCGCATCAGCCGCGTGCACGGGCCCTTCGTCTCCGACGACGAGGTCGAGAAAGTAGTGCACCACCTGAAGTCGCAGGGCGCGCCCGAATACCTGGAAGAAGTGACCGCCACCGACGACGAGGAAGGCGACGACGGTGCCGTCTTCGACTCGACCGGCATGGGAATGGCGGAGGGCGGCGATCTCTATCAACAGGCCGTCGCCGTAGTGCGGCGCGACCGCAAGGCCTCCACCTAATCGCGCCGTTCGCCATTAAGCGGGACCGGCGAGGCTTGGCCGGGGCCGTGAAATAGCCACACCCGCCCCTATATGATCCCGGAACCTTAGCGGGGGCGCAAGGCGGAGATCACAATGAAACTGAGCATGGCGCCAGCCATCAGCCGGAAATTGGCCATTGCCGCGTTGCTCGCCTGCGCGTCCACCTTCACCGTCGCTCCGGCGCTGGCCCAGAACGTTCCGCTGCCGGCGCCGCGGCCGCACCAGGCGCATGCCCAGCCCCGCATGGTCACCGGCACGGTGGCCGCTCAATCGCCCGAGGCCGCCGCCATGGCGCGGGCCCAGGCGGCGCAGCAGCGCGCCAAGCAGGAGCAGCGGCAACAGCAGCCCACGCCGGCCGCCAACCCCTTCGCCGCCCTGCTCGGCTCGCCCGGCAGCACCACCGCGCTGACGTCCAAGGAGCGCGCCATCATCGACCGCGTCGACAAGTATCTGTCCGGCACCCAACTGTTGTCGGGCAAGTTCGTGCAGGTCGGTCCGGACGGCCGCCGCAGCCAGGGTGATTTCTTCATCGAAAAGCCGGGCCGCGTGCGCTTCGACTACGATCCGCCCAGCCCGATCTCCATCGTCGCCGATGGCCAGACCCTGGTGGTGCGCGACCGCCGCCTCGCCACCCAGGACGTCTATCCGCTGTCGCAGACGCCGCTGCGCTTTCTGCTTGCCGACAAAGTCGACCTTATGAAGGACACAAACCTGGTCGCGGTCTATGCCGACGACGTGTTCGTTACGGTGGTGGTCGAGGAGAAGAACGGCCTCGTCGGCACCAGCCGGCTGATGATCATGTTCTCCGCCAAGGACATGCAGCTTAAGCAGTGGACGGTCACCGATCCGCAGGGCTTCGACACCACGGTGGCGGTGTACAATCTCGACACCACCAAGAAGCCCACTCCGGGCATGTTCCACATCGATTTCACGAATTATCATAACTGACGGCTGTCATCGCCCGCGAAAGCGGGCGATCCAGTAATTACTGGATAAGCGGTGGAATACTAGATGCCCCGCATTCGCGGGGCATGACACGTCGAGTAAGTTGCGACCATGGCGTTGAAGATCACCACCTGGAACATCAATTCGGTCCGCCTGCGTATCGATCTGGTCGCTAAATTCCTCAAAGCAGCGCGCCCCGACCTGATCTGCCTGCAGGAAACCAAGTGCCCAGACGACGCCTTCCCGCTCAAGCGCTTCAAGCGGCTCGGCTACGAATATGCCGCGCTCAACGGGCAGAAGGGCTATCACGGCGTCGCTGTGCTTTCGCGCGTGCCGTTCGAGACCACGTCGATCGAGAACTTCTGCGACAAGACCGACTGCCGTCACGTCGCGGTCGTGCTCGGCGAGCGCGCCGGACTTCGGGATCCGATCACGCTGCACAATTTCTACGTGCCGGCCGGCGGCGACGAGCCCGACCCCGAGGGCAATCCGAAATTCGAGCATAAGCTCGCCTTCCTCGACCAGATGCGCGCGCACAAGGCGCTGCGGCCGAAGAAATCCGAGCGCGCGATCCTTGTCGGCGATCTCAACGTGGCGCCGCTCGAGCACGACGTCTGGAGTCACAAGCAGATGTTGAAGGTTGTATCGCACACGCCGGTCGAATGCGAGAAATTGACCGAGGCGCGTGAAGCGGGCGGCTGGATCGATTCCATGCGCGTGCTCACGCCCGAGCCTGCCAAGCTCTACACCTGGTGGAGCTACCGCGCCGCCGACTGGCGCACTGCCGACCGCGGCCGCCGGCTCGATCATGTCTGGAGCTCGGACGCGCTGGCAGATCGGATCGCCAGGATCGACATCGCCAAGAACTACCGCGGCGCCCAGCGCCCCTCCGACCACGTGCCGGTGACGGCGACGATCGAACTCTGACTTACTCCTTCGGCTCCAGCTGCCCCTTCACCGCATTGAGCTCGCGCGTCCACGAGTCAACCCGCTCGGCCATGGTCTCGCGCAGGCGCTGGGCGGCGGCCGGATAACCCTCCAGCATCTTCCGGAACAGGTTGCGCGAGATGCGGATCAGCACCGTCGGCTCCTTGGCGATGACCGTCACCGGGCTGACCGTATCGGTGAGCATGGCGAGCTCCCCCAGCAGCGTGCCCGGCCTGACGGTGTATTCATCGCCTTCGCCCGGCGTGCCGCGCTCCAGCACCAGCGAACCCTCCTGCACGACATAACCGCAGTCGGCCATCTCGCCGGCATAGAACAGCACGGCGCCGCTTTGCAGGTGGCGCGTCTCGACGCCGATCGCCAGCACGCGCAGCGCCTGCGGCCCCAGCACCGCCAGCGTGGGCACCTGCTGGAAGAAGGCGATGTCGTCTTCGATGGTCATTGGACACGCGCCTCGCCGTCATTCCGGGGCGCCCGGCAAAGCCGGGC
>JARRNI010000097.1:0-9552 GCA_037385125.1 Pseudolabrys sp. | reverse complement strand
CGGGTCGCCGGTGTGCTTGACCGAGAGGGAAGGGCAGCCCGACAGCCGGATACAGGCATGGTCGCCCGAGCACACGTCCTCGTCGACGCCGAAGCGCTCGCGCACCACGCGCTGGCCGCTCTTCACCGCCTTGTTGAACAGCGGCTTCACGCGGCGCTGCTTGTTCAGCATGCATTCGGACGACGCCACGATCACCTTCGGTCCGGGCGACTTGGCGGTCAACGCCTCCTTCAAGGTGTCGCGCATCTTGGCGACGTCATAGGTGCGGTCGATCTGCCTGACCCAATTGGCGCCGACCCCCTCGACCGCCTTGGTGATCGGATGCTTGGTCGAGCGCGACCGGTTGTTGGCGCGCGACGACAGGATGTCCTGGCCGCCGGTGGCTGCCGAATAGTAGTTGTCGACCACCAAGATGACACCGTCGTGCTCGTTGAAGACGGCGTTGCCGACGCTGGTGGTGAGGCCGTTGTGCCAGAAGCCGCCGTCGCCGATCACGGCAATCGACTTCTTGCCGCTCTCGACGTTGAACGCCGCGGCCGAGGCCGGCCCGAGCCCGTAGCCCATCGTGGTGGCGCCGATATTGAACGGCGGCAGGATGGAGAACAGGTGGCAGCCGATGTCGCCGGCCACATGGTGCGGACCGACCTCCTTCTCCACCAGCTTCATGGCGGCGAAGATCGGCCGTTCCGGACAGCCGATGCAGAAGCCGGGCGGCCGCGGCGGCACCGCGCCGCCGAGCGCCTTGATCCGCGGGTCGTCCTGCAGGGTCGGCACGTTCGGCGCGCGCGCCTGGTCCGACAGCGCGCCGGCCGCATTGGCGGTGAGGAAGGCGCGCACGCCCTTGAGCATGACATCGGCGGTGTATTCGCCCGCCATCGGCAGCACGTCCTTGCCGGATATCTTCGTGTTGATGTCGCGGCGGCGCAGGATGGTGTTGACCGCCTGCTCGATATATTCCGGCTGGCCTTCCTCGACGATGAGCACGGCCTTCTTGCCCACGCAGAAATCGGCCACCTCGTCGTCGATCACCGGATAGGTGACGTTCATGCAATAGATCGGCACCCGGGTCTTGCCCCACACGTCGGCGAGGCCGACCCGCTCGAGCGCGCGGATCACGCCGTTGTACATTCCGCCCTGGGTGATGATGCCGACATCGCCGAGATTGCCGTCGAACAGCTCGTTGAGCTTGCGCTCCTTGATGAAGTTGACCGCGGCCGGCCAGCGCTGCTCGATCTTCTCCTTCTCGTGCAGGAAGGAAGCCGGCGGCAGCACGATGCGGCTGGTGTCGCGCTCAGGATGCTCGAGCGCCTGCTTGAGCGTGAACGGCGGCGGCTTGTTGTCCTTGGCGATGAAGCTGCCGTGCACGTGGCAGGAGCGAATGCGCACTTCTAGCATCACCGGCGTGTTGGAGACTTCCGACAGCTCGAAGCCGTCCTCCACCATCTTGACGATCGATTCCAGGTTGGGGCGCGGATCGAGCAGCCACATCTGCGACTTCATGGCGAAGGCGTGCGAGCGCTCCTGCATGATCGAGGAGCCTTCGCCGTAATCCTCGCCGACGATGATCATGGCGCCGCCCTTGACGCCGCCGGAGGAGAGATTGGCGAGCGCGTCGGAGGCGACATTGGTGCCCACGGTGGACTTGAAGGTCACCGCGCCGCGGATGGGGTACATCACCGAGGCGGCCAGCGAGGCGGCGGCGGCGGCTTCCGAGGCCGAGGCGGAAAACTGCACGCCGAGCTTGGTCAGCGTGTCCTGGGCGTCCGCCAGCACGTCCATCAGGTGGGAGATCGGGGCGCCCTGATAGCCGCCGACATAGCCGACGCCCGATTGCAGCAGCGCCTTGGTGATGGCGAGGATGCCTTCCCCGCGGAATTCCTGGCCGGCGCCGAGCTCGAGGTCCCGCACTTCCTTGGCAAAGGAGCGTTCCGCCATGACGTGCTCTCCACTTTTCCGAGCCGCCGGCATCTGACGACGCGCAAGCATCCGATGCGCAGGGATCGACGCATGCCGGGGGCCGCCGACGCGAAATTTTACACATAAAGCAATTGCTGTCGATGCCGTGCCGTCCCGGCCAAATCGCGCCTCGGCGGCGAAAGCTTTTGCCGTGCGAGAATTGACACTACGCCCCCTCCCGATAATACTTCAACTGTAAAATAATTGCGCGCCCGCGAGGCGTTCACATGCGCGGCGGGACCCTTCGCACCAACCCCCGAGGAGCAGACCATGTCCGCATCAGTGTTGACGCAACTGGCGGCCGCGATCGCCAATAATTCGGTCCGGGTCATCGACCTGACCCAGACCCTGCGGTCGTCGACCCCGGTGATCCAGTTGCCGCCGGAGTTCGCGCCGTCCAGCCCGTTCAGCATGACCGAGATTTCCCATTACGACAGCCGCGGTCCGGCCTGGTACTGGAACAATCTCAACATGGGCGAGCACACCGGCACGCATTTCGACGCCCCGGTGCACTGGGTGACGGGCAAGGACTATGCCGACGGCTTTACCGACACCTTGCCGGTGCAGCGCTTCGTCGCTCCCGCCTGTGTCATCGACTGCACCAAGGAGGTCGAAGCCGACGAGACTTTCGTGCTGGAGCCGTCCCATATCGAGGCCTGGGAGAAGCAGCATGGCAAGATCCCGGCCGGGGCCTGGGTGCTGATGCGCACCGGCTGGTCGAAGCGCGGCGATTCACCTGCCTTCCTCAATCCCAAGGAGGACGGCCCGCATTCGCCTGGCCCGAGCGCGGCAGCGGTCAAGTTTCTGGTCGAGCAGCGCGACGTCAACGGCTGGGGCGTCGAAGCCGTCGGCACCGACCACGGCCAGGCTTTCGGCTTCGAGCCGGCATTCCCGGCGCACAATCTGATGCACGGCGCCGGCAAGCTCGGTCTCGCCAGCCTGTGCAATCTCGATCAACTGCCGCCGACCGGCGCGATCCTGATCACGCCGCCGCTGAAGATCGAGAAGGGCTCCGGCTCGCCACTGCGCGTGTTGGCGCTGGTGGCGGGCTGAAGCTCTAAACGTCGCCGCGCGTGCTGATCACCTCTCCCCCAGGGGAGAGGTGGGCTGCGGCAAGCCGCACTGCAGCGATCAAACGATCGCAGGTTCAGATATTGTGAGTGACGCAGATTACATAATCGTCGGCAGCGGTATCAACGCCGTGGTCTGCGCCGCCCTCTTGGGCGGCAAGGGCCGCAAGGTCGTCGTCCTGGAGCGCAACGAGCGCATCGGCGGCTGCATCCGCACCGACGCCATCACCGCGCCGGGTTTCATTCATGACGTGATGGCCACGACCTTCGTGTTGTTCGTCACCTCGCCGGCCTTTGCCGCGCTCGGGCCCGCGCTCGCCGAGCGCGGGCTCAGCTTCGCCGACAGCGACACGCCGACCGGGGTGCTGCTGCCGGACGGGCGCCATGCGGTGCTCTCGAAGGACCGCGCGCGCAACATCGCCTCTTTCGATGCGCTCGCGGCTGGAGACGGCAAGGCCTTCGATGCCGAGATGCAGCGCTTCGGCGGCAATGCCGGCTTCGTCTTCGGGCTGCTCGGCGGCGCGCTGTGGTCAAGGGCAACCCTCAAGCTGGTCGCGCGCGAAGGCTGGCGCCGGGGCCTGCGCGGGCTCGCCGGTTTCTTCGGCGAGGCGCTGGCCTCAGGCCGCGCGCATCTGGAGACGCGCTATCGCTCCGAGGTGATGCAGGCGCTGTTTGCGCCCTGGGTGCTGCATTGCGGGCTCGGGACCGAAAGCGCCTATGGCGGCGAGATGGTCAAGGTGATCGGTTTCGCGCTCGAGGCGGCGGGCGCGCCGATCGTCAAGGGCGGCGCGCAGAACGCGCTCGACGCCTTCGCCAAGCTGATCACCGATCAGGGCGGCGACATCCACACCGGCGCCGATGTCGAGCGGGTCGAGCTCGACAGTCGGGGCTGGGCGCGCGGCGTGCGGCTTGCGGATGGCAGCCGGCTGGCGGCCGGCCAAGGAGTCATCTGTTCGGTGGCGCCCGGTCAGCTTTATGAGCGCCTGTTGAAGGATCAGCTCTTGCCGGCCGAGGTCAGCGACGGCCTCGAACGGTTCCGCTACGGCAAGAGCAACATGCAGATGCACTACGCGCTGTCGGCGCCGCCGCGCTGGAAATCGCCCGAGCTCGGTAAGGTCGCGCTGTTGCACCTGACGCCCGGTCTCGACGGCGTATCGCGCGCCAGCAACGAGTGCGAGCGCGGCCTGTTGCCGGCAGTGCCGACCATCTGCGTCGGCCAGCCGACCGCGCTCGACCCCTCGCGCGCGCCGGAAGGCAAGGCCGTTCTATGGCTGCAGCTACCGGAGGCGCCGCGGATCATCAAAGGCGATGCGGCGGATGAGATCGAGACGCCCGCGGACGGCCGCTGGACGGAGACGGTCCGCGAGCAATATGCCGACCGCGTCGAGGCCATCCTGGCGTCGCATATCGAGGGCTTCCGCGACAGCGTGATCGCGCGCCGCGCCTATTCGCCGGCCGATCTCGAGGCCATGAACGTCAATCTGGTCGGCGGCGATCCTTACGGCGGCTTCTGTGGCCTCGACCAGTTCTTCATCTGGCGGCCGTTCAAGTCGTCGGTCAATCACCGCACCCACATTCCCGGCCTCTACCACGTCGGTGCTTCGACCCATCCCGGGCCGGGCCTCGGCGGCGGTTCCGGGTTCCTGCTGGCGCAGAAGCTGGCGTGACCGCGCTGCGCCGTACGCGCCGCGCGCGGCGGGCGATGCCGTACTTTCACGCATTGTGCTGCGGAAAATGCACCAAGAATGGCCTTGGCGGTCCCGGCCACTTGCTTTACACTTAAAATATCCGGCGGCTGGGCGTCGAGGCCGCGCGTGGCGCCGCGATGAAGATGAAAATTTGCAGCGAAAAAACGCAGCGGAAGGGGAGCTCTCAATGTACAAGCCGACCCGTCGTGAAACGCTCGCGCTCGGTGCGGGCGCGCTGATCGCCAATCTGATTGGTCCGCGCGGCGCCGCCCAGGCCGCCGCCATGGGCGAAACACTGACTATTGCTTACAACGTCAATCTGCCGTCCTTCGACCCGACCGTCGGGCCGTCCGCCGTCAACCCGACCATCCAGGCGATCTACCGCTCGATTTTCGACCAGTTCATCGGCCAGAAACCGAATCTCGCCTTCGAGCCCGGTCTGCTCACCGCCTGGGGCTGGAACGACGACAAGACCAAGGTCTGGATGGACGTGCGCGAGGGCGTGAAGTGGCACGACGGCACGCCGTTCACGCCGGAAGACGTGGTGTGGTCGCTGGAGCGCGCCGCCAATCCGAAGACCGGCAATCCGATCACGTTCATCTGGTCGAAGATCGGCAACTTCAAAGTCGACGGCAAGCGCATTACCGCCGACGTCAAGTCGTTCGAGCCGACCATCTTCAAGTGGATGGCGTTCCTCACCGGGTTTGTGATGCCGAAGGCGTACTACACGAAGGTCGGCGCGGATGGTTTCGAGAAGAAGCCGATCGGCACCGGGCCTTACATGGTCGACGCTTATCAGGGCAACGCCTTCCTCCGCCTCAAGGCCAATCCGCACTACTGGGGCGGCGAGCCGGCCTTCAAGACGGTGGTGTTCAAGTTCGTCACCGACGCCACCAGCCGCGTCGCCGAAATCGAAAGCGGCTCGTCCGACCTGACGCTGGAAATCCCGTACGAGGATTTCGACCGCCTCAAAAAGAAGAAGGGCCTCGATGGTGTTGCCACGCCGGTCACCAATATCGGCATGATCTTCATCAACTCGAAGTATCGCGACAAGCTGACCAAGGACGTCCGGCTCGCCGCGCATCACGCCATCGACAAGCAGGCTATCGTGAAGCGCCTGCTGCGCGGCTACGGCGTGCCGATCGACACGCTGGAGGCGCCGGAATACGAGGCCTACGACCCGACCATCAAGGTCGGCTATGACCTCAAGAAGGCGCAGGAGTTGATGAAAAAGGCCGGTCACGGCCCGCACAATCCGATCAAGACCACGATCCAGACCACGCGCGGCTACATGCCGAAAGACTACCAGATGATCCAGGCGATCGTCGGCATGTGGCGCAAGATCGGTATCGAAGCGGACATCCAGGTCTACGAAGTCGCCAAGCATTTCGAACTGCGTTACAAGCACGATCTGGCACCGTTTGCCTTCTATAACTGGGGCAACGCCATCGGCGACCCTACCACCTCGACCGGCTTCGCCATGTTCGGGCCGTCGCCGCATTCGAGCTGGAAGACCAAGGATGTCGACGCCAAGATCGGCCCGCTCTGGGGCGAAAAGGACGAGAAGAAGCGCATCGCCGGCTGGAAGGCGGTCGACCGCTACGTCGCCGAACAGGGCGACGTGATCCCGCTGCTGCAATACGTGCAGCCGGTGATCTTCAAGGCCGACCTCAAGGTGATTCCGAACAAGTCGGGTGCCATGCAGCCGACGCTTGTGTCCAAGAAGGCTTAAATGTGAGAATGCGGACCGGGGCGACGGAAAGGCCCAGCTTAACGCGCTGTCGATGATCGCTTCGGTCCTGGTCAAACGTGTCAGCATGGCCATCGTGACGCTGTTCGGCGTCGCGGTGGTCGTGTTCCTTTTGTTGCGCGTCGCACCCGGCGATCCCATCGCCATGATGATCGGGCCGGGCGCGACCAAGGCCGACATCGCCGCGCTGCGCGCCCATTATGGGCTCGACCAGCCGGTCCTCATCCAGTTTGGCATCTGGCTATGGGGGGTCGTGCGCGGCGATTTCGGGGTCTCGATTTCCTTGCACCGCAGCGTGCTCGAACTGCTGGCCGAGCGCCTGCCGGCTACGCTCGAGCTCGCCGTCACCGCCTGCTTGCTGGCGATCATCCTCGGGGGCGCTACCGCGATCCTCGGCACCTTGTGGCGCCGGCATGCGGGCGAGGCGGTGATCGACACGGTCGACGGCCTGCTGCTGGCGGTGCCGGATTTTATCTGGGCGCTGTTCTTCGTGCTGCTGCTGGGCGTGCTGTGGCCGGTGCTGCCGCTGTCCGGGCGCATGGATCCGACCCTCAGTGTGCCCTTCGTGACCCATTTCTATCTCGCCGAGAGCTTGTTGACCGGCCGCTTCGGTGTCGCAGGCGACATCATCGCGCATATGGCGATGCCGGTGATGGCCTTGGCGCTGCCGCTGGCGGCGGTGATCGCGCGCATCCTCAAGGAGGCCCTCAGCGAAGCGATGGTGCAGGACTACGTGCTGATCGCGCGGGTCAAAGGCATGTCGGAACTGCGCCTCGTGGTCGGCGAGGCGCTGCGCAACGCGGTGGGGCCGACGCTGGCGCTCACCGGCGTGCAATTCACTTTCCTGATCGGCGGCACCGTGATCGTCGAGCGCATCTTCGCCTATCCGGGCATCGGCTCGATGGCGATCGATGCGGTGATCAACCGCGACCTGCCGCTGATCCAGGGCCTTGTGCTGGTGTTCGGCGCGCTTTTCATCCTGGTCAATCTGGCGGTGGATCTCGCCGTCGTCGCCTTGAATCCCAGGCTGCGCCATGGCTGACGCCGCCCTCAGTCAGCCGCTGCCAGCGCGTCCGCACCGCGCCGTGGGCGTCGCGTGCGCGCTGATCGGGCAGCCGAAGGTGGTGTTCGGCGGCGGCTTCATCGTGTTTCTGATCCTGCTCGCCGTGTTCGCGCCGTTCGTCGCGCCGCACGATCCACTGGCGCAGGATCTGATGTCCGGCACCTTGCCGCCCGTCGGCTTCAGCGGTCATGAGGCCGGCTATCTGCTCGGTACCGACGATCTCGGCCGCGATGTGCTCTCGCGCGTGATCTACGGCACGCGCATCGCGCTGACGGTCGCCTTCGTCGCCGCCACGCTGGCCGCCATCTTCGGCACGCTGTTCGGCCTGCTGGCCGGCTATTACCGCGGCGCCACCGATGCCGCGGTCTCGCGGCTGGTCGAAATCTGGATGGCGTTTCCGCCGGTGCTGCTGTCGATCCTGGTGGTCGCCATCATGGGCTCCGGCGTCACCTCGGTGATCGCGGCCATCGCCATCATCGACTGGACGCGCTTTGCCCGCGTGGTGCGTGCCGAGACCATGGCGCAGGCGCAGGCCGACTACGTCACCGCCGCGCGCACCCTCGGCTTCGGCCGCTGGAGCATTCTGTTCCGTGAAATCCTGCCCAATGTGGCGCCGGTGCTCTTGGCGCTGCTGACGCTCGAGATGGGCATCGCGGTGATCGTCGAGGCGATCCTGTCCTTCGTCGGCTTGTCGGTCGCGTCCGACACGCCGACTTGGGGCGGCATGATCGCGCAAGGGAGGCAGATCATTTACCAGGCGTGGTGGGTTTTCGCGGCGCCGCTCGCCGCCCTGTTCGCCACCGTGCTCGCCTTCAATCAGCTCGGCGACGGCCTGCGCCGCGCGCTCGACCCGGTCATGCGACGATGACGGCGCCGCTTCTGTCCATCGCCCATCTGTGCGCCACCGCCCGCGCCGACCGCGACACGCTGATCCTGCGCGATGTGTCGTTTGAGGTCGCGCGCGGCAAGGTGCACGGCCTAGTCGGCGAGAGCGGCGCCGGCAAGTCGACCATCGCCAAGGCCATCCTCGACATCCTGCCGCAGGGCATCCGCCTCAGCGGCGGCACCATCGCGCTCGAAGGCACCGAGCTCTTGGCGCTCGACGCCGTCGCCCGGCGCCGGCTGCTCGGCGCCGGGGTATCGCTGATCCCGCAGGATCCATTGACCGCGCTCAACCCGGGCCGCCGCATCGAAGCGCAGCTCACCGACGGCCTGCGCATGTGGCGCGGCATGTCAGGGGCGGACGCCCGCAAGCGGGCGCTGCAGTTGCTCGACGAAGTGCAGATGCGCGATCCCGAAGCGGTCATGCGCGCCTATCCGCACGAATTGTCTGGCGGCATGCGCCAGCGCGTGCTGATCGCCGCGGCATTCGCGCTCGAACCGAAATTGGTGATCGCCGACGAGCCGACCACCGCGCTAGACGTCACGGTGCAGAAGCAGATCCTGCGGCTCATTCGCGCCATGCAGGAGCGGCACGGCACCGGCGTCGTCTTCGTCACCCACGATCTCGGCGTGGTGGCGCAAATCTGCGACCACGCCACGCTGCTTTACATGGGCAAGGTGATGGAGCAGGGGACGGTCGCCTCGCTGCTGGAGCACCCGGCCCATCCTTATACCAAGGCGTTGATGGAGGCCTGCCCGCGCTACGACGAACCGGGGCGCGGTCTGGCGCCAGTGCCGGAAGCGGTATTCGCCGCTTGCCGCGCCGAAATCGCCGCTTTCGACAGGGCGGGAGGCGTGCATGGCTGAGCAGGCGCGCAATCCGTTGATCGATGCCCGCGGCGTGGTCGTCGCTTACGAAGGCGCGCGCGGGGCCTTCGGCCGGCGCGCGCCGGCCAAGCCGGTGCTGCACGGCATCGATATCGTCATCGGCCGCGGCGAGACCGTTGGGGTGGTGGGCGAATCCGGCTCCGGCAAGACCACGCTTGGGCGCGCCTTGCTCGGCCTGATCAAGCCGAGCGACGGCTCGATCCGTTTCGACGGCGATGAAATCACGATCTTGAGCGAAAGCGCGATGCGGCCGCT
>JARRNI010000096.1:0-16760 GCA_037385125.1 Pseudolabrys sp. | reverse complement strand
AAAACACCAGCTGGGGTTTTGCGGGATCGCCGACCTCCGGCAGGTCCTCGAACAATTCCGACAACAGCCAGAGCAGGAAGGTGGCGTAGAGCCGCGGATTCTCCATCAGCTTGTCGGCGGCCAGAATATTGATGAAACCGCGGCCGTCGCGGTCCGTCCGCATGAAGTCCCGGAGTGCAAGCGCAGGCTCGCCGAAAAAATTGTCCGCCTTCTGGTTTTCGAGCACAAGCAACTGGCGCTGGATTGCACCGATCGACGCACTGGCCACATTGCCGTAGATCGCGCCCAGCTTCCTTGGCATTGTCAGCCACGAAGCCGAGCATGGCGCGCAGGTCCTTCAGATCGAGCAGCATCAGTCCGCGCTCGTCGGCGACACGGAAGGCGATATTGAGCACGCCCTCCTGCACGTCGTTCAGATCGAGCAGGCGCGCTAGCAGCAATGGGCCCATCTCAGAGATGGTCGCGCGCACCGGGTGGCCCTGCTCGCCAAACAGGTCCCAGAAGATTACCGGAAATTCGTCGGGAGTATAATCGATCCCGATATCCTTAGCGCGCTTGACGAAAGTGTCCTTCGCCTCGCCCACGGCGGCGATGCCGGCGAGATCGCCCTTGATGTCGGCCGCGAACGCCGGCACCCCGGCTCGCGAAAAACCTTCGGCCAGCACTTGCAGGGTCACGGTCTTCCCGGTGCCGGTGGCGCCGGCGACCAGTCCATGACGATTGGCTAACGCCAGCGTGAGATATTGTGGTTTCTCACCTTTGCCGACGAAGATCGCGCCGTCCTTATCGATTTGCGTCACCCCGAAATCCTCCGATCCCTGGTCGCAGTTTCCATGATCGGTGTTTCTTGCCGCAAAACATACGGCGAGAAAGCGACCGTAGGGTCATTTGCGATTGGACCAGCCGGTTTTTCTTGGCGGCTCATATCCGCTTCGCTCCAAAAGCATCTCGCCGACTGATCCGGCCGCCCAATGGACGGGTGCGATGAAGATGTGCGCTGATACTTATAAGCGACATGCACCGCAGCGAATTGATTCAGGTCAAGACCATTTTCCATCGAACATCGGATTGCCATCGGCTTACGTCAGCGGCTACCTGCGCACCGCGCCGAGGCAGGGCGCGGCGGGACTGCAGGGCAGCGACGCGATGCACGCTTGGGTCTTGGTGTGGTGCGGCTCAGCAACCGGTTGGATCGGGCTCGATCCAACCAATGCGATGCTGGCCTCCGACGATCATGTCACGCTGGCGGTCGGCCGCGACTATACCGATGTCGCACCGATAGATGGCGTGATCGTGGCTTCGGGAGGTCAACGCATCGACGAATCGGTGACTGTGATGCCGGAGTCCTGAATATTCTCGACAAGGGAACCATTTGCGTATCGGTGATTCCACGAGGACTTGAGCCTCCAGCCGCTTCGTTATTGACGAGCTCCACCGAGCAAGACGCCTCGTCATAAAGTCCGCCGTCGCGCATTCCGCGCAACCCGAAATGACAGCATATTGACGCTCGTGCGGTCGGCTCATCCCCGCGCGCGGATGAGGTGAAAGAGCGCGTTATTTCTTTTCGAGCAGCAACTGCCCGCGCTGGCCGACCACGCGCTGTACCGCATGGGCAAAGCGCGCCAACAGCCACGGTAGAGTGACCTCCAGCCGCACCGCGCCGTCGTAGACGTCGATTGTGCCGTGCGCCCGCTGGCCGAGCGCTGCGGCCTTAAAGGTGAGCCGGTCGCCCTCCCAGGTGTCGTTCTCGATCGACATCAGGTGCGCAAACTCGCTCTTAGCGCGGGAAAAGCCGCCTGCAATGCGGGCCTTGGCCTCCTCTTTGCCGAGGCGGTGGGGAATGCTGACGACGAGCGGCTCAGTCATGGGGTATCTCCCTTTAATGAGAGATATGGCGATGGCGAGTTGGGCATAAAAGGGCGGCGGGTGCGGAGATGCGGATCAAATATCACCTTCCCTGTCAGTTCTTGAAGGTGTCTGTGGTCGCTCGTACAAGCGTGGCCATGGCAGTTAACAGATGGGATTTTGCCTATAATACTCCTCATCCTTCGCCGACTGCCGCCAGTCTGGATTGCCCCGCCAGGCGCAGTGGTGCGCGCGCATATCGGCACCGTAGCGCACCCGGAATAGCAATGTGCGCTCCGGGCCGTTTTCGTATTCGTGCACCTCGCCCGGCGCGTGCACCGCGAAACCGCCGGGCTCGATCGTTTCAGTTTCCCGCGGCGTGCGCATGGTGCCGCCTCCGACAAAGCAGAAATAGATCTCCGTGGCCTCAGGGTGGCAGTGATAGGGGCTGATCTGCCCCGGCTCCCAGCAGGCGACCGTGACGTCGCCGTCCGCCACCCGGCCGAGAATCTTCTCCACGTGTCGACGCGGATTCCATTCTTGTTCACGGGTAAGGCTGAAGATCTGCATATCTAACGGCGCTTCTGGGGCCTAATGATATTTTACGGAGCTGTAAAACTGGACAATTAGCTACGCTTGCCCGTACCCCCCCGGGGTTCGCCCTCAACACGTGGAAATTTTCTCGCGCGTCCAATACAGGATGGCGCAGTTATCGTCTGCCACCTGAGGCCGCGCGCGCCGGTCATGAATCGGGGTGGGCGCGCACCGCTTCCGTCTTCGCCAGCGCGTCCGACAGGTGTCCGTCGCGGCCATAGACGTCGGCGTAATAGTGAACGGCGCCATCGTTATCCGGCCAGGCAGTGAAATAAGTGAGATAAACCGGGATATTGCCGCCGACTTGTTCATTGAAATTCTGGCCCGTGGCAATGTTCTCGTCGATGTAAGAGACCGGCTTGCCGAGCAGCGCCGCCGCCATGACCCTGGGATGCTCGAGCCGCACGCAGCCGTGGCTGAAGGCGAGCCGCTGGTTCTTGAACAGGTACTTCTGCGGCGTGTCGTGCATGTAGATTGCGTGCTTGTTGGGGAACTCGATCTTCAGCAGACCGAGCGCGTTGCGGGGGCCCGGCAGTTGCCGCACGTCAACCGACACCCTGTTGCGGGCATAGGCATCCCAGTCGACATTGCCTGACGATACCTGCTGGCCCGCCGTGTTGATCACTTCATAGCCTAGCCGGTCGAGATAGTACGGGTCGCTGTAAAGCCGCGGCAACATCTCGTTAATCACGATTGAGCGCGGCACGTTCCAATAGGGGTTATATTCGACCGACTTGATGGTGTCGGCGAAGAAATAGGTTTGATGGTTCGGCTTGCCAACGATCGCGCGCATGGTGAGCGGCTGGCCATCTCCCTTTATGAACGTCACCTGGAACGCCGGCTCGTTGAGCAGTACATAGCGCTTGCCAAACTGGCGCGGCAGCCAGCGCAGGCGCTCCATCGCAAGCGTCAACTTTTTGATACGGTCGGCGGGTGTCGACTGCCGCATCGCCTGAATGGTGTTGCGGCCGACGATGCCGTCGGCGTTCAGGCCCTTCTCGTGTTGGAAGTCGCGCACCAGCGCGACCAGTTTTGGGCCGTAAACTTCGCCGCCGTCGTAAGTGGCAAGCGTCTTGGCGTGCTTCTCCTTCAGCGCCGTCGAACTGCTCTCCCGGATGGCGGTGATCACCTGCGGTAACGCCGGATCGCGCTCGCCTGGCCGGATGAAGGTGCCAGCAGGGATGACGATCGTCCGCTTGGGCGCCGCCGCACGCGCTTTTGCCAATGCGGTGACGAGCACGCGGAATTGCGAGTTATCTGGATTGCGGCTGTCGAGATAGTGGACGACGTCATTCGACTTCGCGATCTCGCCCATCGCCGCGGCCAGATCGACTTTTTTACGCGGCAGGTCGTAATAATCCGACATCCGGTTGGGATCGACCCGTCCACGCGTGGCGTCGAGCACATAGGTCAGCACCTTGGCAGAAAGCGTCAGCTCGAAGCGCATCATCTCTCTCGTGTGCGCTGCGCTATCGCCGTCCTCGGCCGCCGGTAGCGCAACGCGGTAATCGGCCGGGGTCAGGCCGTAGCGTCCGCTCTGCGCCAGCGTCGCCATCACCGCGCGCGCCTTGTCGTTCACCGCGTCGTTTTCAACCCAGAGAAATTTTGGATGGCTCGAATAATAGTCACTGAGCGCCGCGCCCACCTGCGGCAGCACCCTCAAGCTCAGCGTCGGCGCTGCCGCGCAAGCGGCGGCAAACGACGGCTCGGCTGTCACCGGACCGGTCTCGGCGTGGGACGCGAGCTTGAACTGACAGATTTTATCGAGCGCAACCCGCGTCGGCGCATCCGGCACATAATTCCGGTATTTTGGGCTCTTGACCGTGATGTCCGGCGCGTATCGATCCTCTGGTCCATAGTAACCCGGCGCGCCGGGCCGGCTGTAGTCCCGTCGGTCGTAATAGCGTGGCGCCCACTGACGCTGCGGCTGGAAAAAGAAATCGAAGAGATTTTGCGCATGCACGGCCGCGCCCGGCATTACCGCCGCTACGGTGAGCGCACCTGCCGCCAACAGATATCGAAGTCGAAAGGCCATTCCGGTTCCATTCCAGTGTTTCACGCGGCGATACACGGCGCGCCATCGGTCCGATGGAAGAAACAACATTTTTTAATAATAACAAGTTTAAGCGAGCCACGATAGGGAATATACTCCCATGATATATGTCAAAAATATAATTCTACCACGGCCTGAGGCAAATCAGGACTTCAGGTAAACCGGAGCCTTGGGGCCTCGGCCATTTCCGTACCAACGAGCATCGGGGAACAGTCTCGCCTCCCCGGCGTTCTCCGCCCCAAGCGCGATGACACGGATGGAACGCGAGGCCAGAAATCGCCGTTCGGCTCTTTATCAGGGCGAGGGGCGTTGTTATGTTAAGGGCACTCGGGTCGGAGAATTAGCGTATGTACTACCTTCCCGGTTTCTTTGCCGCGCTTGCGTTTTCCGCCGCGGCACTCAGCTTCGGCGCCCCCGCGCGCGCCAATATTTTGATCACCATCGACAAGGCCAAGCAGCAGATGACCGTCCGCGTCGACGGCGATCCGCGCTACATCTGGCCGGTGTCGACCGGGCGCGCCGGCTACAACACGCCGAACGGCAACTACCGGCCCACCAGCATGGAGCGGCAGCACTATTCGCGCAAATACGCCTGGGCGCCGATGCCGCATTCCATCTTCTTCACCAATGAGGGCCACGCCATCCACGGCACCTATGAGGAGGCCGGGCTCGGCCACGCGCGCTCGCACGGCTGCGTGCGCATCTCGCGCGCGCATGCCAGCATCCTGTACCGGCTGGTGAAGGCGGAAGGCATGAAGAACACCCGGGTGGTGCTCGAAGGGCATATTCCGGGGCCGGGCCAGATGGTGGCGCAGAACGACGGCGGCGACGACATCTCCGCGCGGCGGCGCACCTATGACGACGGCTATAACGACGCGCCGCCCCCGCGGCGCGTCTACCGGCACTACCGGCGGCGCTATTATCGCGCGCCGTTCCCGATCCCGATTCCGCTGCCCTTCGGCTTCTGAGCGGCCGGCGCGTCGCTCCTTTTATCGTCATTCCGGGGCGCGCGAGCGCGCGCGGTCAGCCGTGCGCGACGCCCAGCGCATCCTCGCCGCGGTCGAGGATGAGCGGGACGATCAGATCCTCCTCGTCGTCGAGATGCCGCATCAACCCGTCGAGCAGCGCGCTGCTTGCGGCGGTGTAATCGTCGCCGCATGTGCGCAAGCGATCGGCATCCCCCGCCAAGGCGCGCAGCAGCGCATTGGCAGTCTCGGCCACGCGCGCCATATCGGCATGGATGGCGTGATGATCGCCTTCCAACACGTCGAAGCCGCGCGCGAGCCGTTCGTCGGCGGCGCGGAACAGCGGGAAATAGTGATAGTCCTCGATCTGGTGATGCACCTCGAGTTGCTGCAGCAGGAACTGCAGCCGCGGCACGAACACGCGCGGAAACGCGTCCGCCGCCACCGCGCCCGCACGGAACTGCGTCTCGATCGCGCGGATCATCTCGCCAAGCTCGCGGAACATAGCGTGGCGCGCGAGCCAAAAGCGTGCCATCTCGCCCAGATTGGCGTGGCCCTGCCATTGCTCGCGTGGATAGCGCGCAAGCAGCACGCGCATGTCCTCCGGCCAGCCGTTGCGGCGGGCGAGCGCGAGGGTATCCGTATCGGCTGAGGTCGGCGGTTCGACGGCCATGCGCCCTACATAGCCGTTGCGCGCCGCTTCTCCAAACGCTGTCATGCGGCATGAGCGATTCCACCACCGTCGCCCGCCTCATCTGCGACAAAACTACCGCGCGACGCCTGGCCAGCGTGCTGGGCGAAGCCCTGGACGCCGATGATGCCGTGTGCGCCGCCTTTGAAGACGACCGGGGGCAATGGCAGATCGCCGTTCATTTCCATACAGCTCCCGACGAGAAGGCGGTGCGCGCGCTGGTTGCGCTGGCGACCAATAAAGAGGCCGCAGCCGCCCTCACCTTCGAACAAGTCGCGGACGCCGATTGGGTGGCGCAGAGCCTAGCCGGCCTGGCACCGGTGCACGCCGGCCGCTTCGTGGTACACGGCGCCCATGACCGCGCATGTGTGCCGGTCAATGCGACGGCAATCGAGATCGAGGCTGCGCTCGCCTTTGGCACCGGGCACCACGGCACCACGCGCGGCTGCTTGCTCGCGCTGGATCAGCTGGCGAAGCGGTGGCACGCGCGGCGCGTCCTCGACCTCGGCACTGGCTCTGGGGTGCTGGCGATCGCGGCGGCGAAAGCCTTGCGCACGCACATCATCGCCTCCGACATCGACGTCCGCGCGGTCGATGCCGCGCGCGCCAATGCCCGACTCAACCGCGTTGGCCCCTTCATCACGCTCACACGCGCGGTCGGCACGAACGCGCCTCTCATCGCGCGCCGCAAGCCCTACGACCTGATCTTCGCCAATATCCTGCTCGGGCCCTTGCTGCGGCTGGCGGTTCCGCTCGCCCACCTCACCGCCCCGCATGCCCGCATCGTGCTGTCGGGCCTGCTGCCGGCGCATGCCAATGCCATGCTGGCGATCACCCGCGCGCAAGGACTTGCGCTCGAGCGCCGCATTTTTCTGGAAGGTTGGGTAACGCTGGTGCTGACGGCGCCGCCGCGCCGACGCCATGCGCGATCAGGAGACCGTAATAGATGAGCAGGCTTCGTGTCGCAGGCGTCGGCGCCGGCTATTTCAGCCAATTCCATTACGACGCCTGGACGCGCATGGACGATGTGGAATTGGTCGGCCTCTGCGATCTCGATGCCGCGCGCGCATCGCAAGCGGCCGCGCGCTGGTCGGCGCCGCAAAGCTTCACTAACGCGGCCGAGATGCTCGACCGCCTCAAGCCCGATCTCGTCGATATCATCACGCCGCCGGCCGCGCATCTCTCGCTGATCCAACTGGCGGCGGACCGCCGCATCAACGCGATCTGTCAAAAGACCTTCTGCTTGTCGCTGGCGGAAGCGAGGCAAGCCGTTCAAACGGCAGAGACAGCGACAATCCTGCTAGTCGTGCATGAAAATTTCCGCTTCCAGCCCTGGTACGGGGAAATCAAGCGCCAGCTTGTGTCGGGCGAACTCGGCCAGGTCTACCAGGCGACGTTCCGCCTGCGGCCCGGCGACGGCCAGGGTGCCGACGCCTACCTCGACCGCCAGCCCTACTTCCAGACTATGGAGCGGTTCCTGGTGCACGAGACCGCCATCCATTTCGTCGACACGTTCCGTTTCCTATTCGGCGAGGTGGCCGGCGTGTTCGCAGACCTACGGCGGCTCAATCCCGTGATCGCGGGCGAAGACTCCGGCATCGTCATCTTCCGCCACGCCAGCGGCGTGCGCGCAGTATTCGACGGCAATCGCCTGATCGACCATCCGGCGCAAAACAAACGGCTCACCATGGGTGAAATGATAATCGAAGGCGAGCGCGCCGTGCTGCGCCTCGACGGCGACGGCAATCTATTCCTGCGCCCCTTGCATTCCAACACGTGGCAACCGATCGCGTTCGAGAAAAGTGAGGCGGGCTTCGGCGGCGACAGCGTGTACCGGCTGCAGCGACACGTGGTCGATCACCTGCAAGGCCGCAGGCCCGTCGTGAACATGGCGAGGGATTATATCGCCAATCTCGTCGTCGAAGAGGCGATCTATAAGTCCGCCGCCAACCGCCGCGTCGAGGACATAGCGCCCTAGCAAAACCGCCCGAGCCGGCGTGCGGGTGATGTAATGAAGCGAGCGTTGACTCTTTCAGCTGCCCTTCAAGACCTGCCGGACGTCGTTCCAGAGCTGCTCATTGGGCACGACATCGGCATCGTCATAGACCTTGCGGATATGCCCCTTGGTATCGACAATCTCGATGGCGTCGTTGTGGGTGATATCGAAGTTTGGTTTGACCTTCTCGGCCAGCGGATTGGAAACGGTGAGCTGCGGCGTCCCGACCGGACCCGAACCAGCGTCGCTGTCGCTGTCGGCGACGCGCCGGAAGGCAACGTGATAGCCGCCGGTGACAATGCGGTGAATCTCCGCCTTACTGCCGGTTAAGAATTGCCAGTGCGGGTCTTTCGGATCCCAGCCGTATTGATACAGGAATTCGCTCATCTGCTTCGGCCCCACGGTGCCGGGCGCGACATTGAAGGACACGATCTCGACCTTGTTTTGCATGCCGGTCTGCCCCAGCACTAGCATGCGCTCGAAGCCCATCAGGTGCGCGGCGATCAGCGGGCAATAGGTGGTGCAATAGGGAAACAGGAATGTGACCACCTGCACCTTGCCGGCGAAGCGCTTCGACGAGACGGACTGGCCGAGCTGATTGGTCAGGGTGTATTGCGGCGCCGGGCCGAGATCGGCGAGATTGGGCGACCCCGAGCGGACGCGCTCGACATAGATGCCGGCGATAAAACCCGCCAGCAGAAGCAGGCCGGTCAGCGCAGCGGTGCGCAAAGCGCGTAGCCAGCGCGGCGAGGCGGGCGCTGCCGACGGCGGGGAGGTATCGCTGGCAGTCATGTGGGCACACTCGTCGGCACGCATGCCGCGCTCTATCCGGTCGCCCCTTGTGGAGGCCTGCGCCTCTAAGCTGAAAACGCGGCGTTTTTTCGGCTGCCGCAATCACAGGCCGCTTGCGTCAAGCCATTTTCCAATGCAAATCGGCCTCTCCGGCGGATTTTGTCAAGCCCCGAAACCGGCATAATCTCGTTTTGCCGACCAAAGGGCGAGAGCCGGGACGGACGCGCGAGCGCCGGAAACAACGGAACGATAACGGGGAGGATGACATGGCATTGATCACCAGACGAGCCTTCGGCCTGGGCGCGCTGGCCGGTTCCGTGGCGGCCGGCAGCGGCGTCGCTGCGCTCGCGCCCGCCTTCGCCGCCGACAAGATCGGGCGACGTCGATTTCGGCATCACCGCCATCACCGCCGGCCTCATCAGCCTGGCCGACAAGGGCGCGGTGAAGGTGATCGGCGGCGCGCTCGAGGAAGCGCCGGGCGTCGAAGGCGAGAAGATTCTGGCTTCCAAGAAGGCCTATGATGCAGGCCTTACCACGCCGGCCAAGCTCAAGGGCCACAGCTACGGCATCACTACGGTGGGATCGTCGTTCCACTACATGGCGCACAAGATCGCGCAGAAGGAAGGCTTCCCGGATTCCGACATTCACCTGAAGACGCTGCAGAAGGTGCCGACCATCATCGCGGCGCTGAAGAGCGGCCAGATCGACGCCTGGTCGATCGTGCCGAACATCGCCGACGCGCTCAGCAAGGGGCCGCACGTGGTGGAGATCGGCAAGATCGCCGACTACATCCCGCACTATCAGGTGACCACCGTGTTCACCTCGACCGCCAATGTCGAAAAGAAGCCCGATCTGGTGAAGCGTTTCCTGGAGGCCTATTCCATGGGAGTCGCCGACTACAACAAGGCGCTGGTCGAGAAGAAGATGGGTAAGGACGAGCTCGATCAAATCGTCAAGATGATCCACAAATACGTCTATGCCAGCATGCCGCTTGCCAAGGCCGGCCCACGCATCCGCGCCGCCGCCATGCGCATCAGCCCGAATGCGGAGCTCAACCTCGAAAGCGTCAAGGACCAGCTCGAATGGTTCAAGGCGCAGAAGATGGTGCCGGCGGACGTGACCATGGAGAAGCTGGTCGACACGCGCTTCGTCAAAACCAAGTGAGCGCGGCGCGGCGGCAACGCCGCCCGCACGAACAGGCGCCGCGATGGAACTGAGCATCGAGAATGTCGGGCATGACTACGGCGACACGCAGGTCCTGCGCGACATCTCGTTCACCGTGAAGCGCGGCGAGATCGTCTGCATCATCGGGCCGTCGGGCTGCGGGAAATCGACGCTGCTGCGCTTCATCGGCGGCCTCGAGCGCCCCGGCATGGGCCAGGTGCTGGCGGCGGGCGAGCCGCCCGCCGGCTCGCTCAACCCGTTGACCTATATCTTCCAGGACTTCGCCCTGCTGCCGTGGCGCTCGGTCGAGGGCAATATCAGCCTGGTGCTGGAGGACCACGGCATCGGCGCGAAGGAAAGGCGCGCGATCATCGCCGACGTGCTGGCGCGCACCAAGCTTTCCGAGTTCGGCAAGGCGCTGCCGCGCCAGCTTTCCGGCGGCATGAAGCAGCGGGTGGCGATCGCCCGCGCGCTCAGCGTGCGGCCGGCCGTCATGCTGATGGATGAGCCACTCTCGGCGCTCGACAGCCAGACGCGCGAATTGCTGATGGACGATCTGATCGAGCTGTGGACGCGCGAGCGCTTTTCCGCCTGCTATGTCACGCACAATCTGGCGGAGGCGGTGCGGCTCGGCCACAAGATCGTCGTGCTGTCGCGGCGGCCGGGCCGAATCATCGAAGTGGTCGAGATCGATATCCCGCTCAAGGAACGGGCCAACCGCATCGTCGAGCTCGATCACATGCAGCGCCAGGTCTGGTCGATCGTGCGCGAGGAAGCGCGGCAGGCCGACCGGGAGCTGACCCATGTCGCATGACGCCGTCGCCGAGCGCGCGACGGACGCCGCCGCGGCGAAAACGCGCACGCCCAACGCCAAGCCGGTGCCGTTCCGCGGCGGCGGATTCCGCCACCGGCCGCACGCGGCGGTGTCCGCGTTGGTTTTCATTGCCGTCATCGTTTTCTGGGAGGTCGGCTGTCGCACCGGGTTCATCAGCAGCATCGCGCTGGCGCCGCCGTCGCAGGCGTTCGGCGCCATCATGGACCTCGTGCACACCGGCATGCTGTGGAAGCACCTGGGTCTCAGCCTTTATCGGCTGATCGCCGGCTGGACGCTGGGCACGCTGCTCGGCATCGGCGTCGGCATCCTGATCGGGCTTTTCTCGCTGGTGCGCGCCGGCCTGATGCCGTTGGTGTCGGCGCTGTTCCCGATTCCGAAGATCGCGCTGCTGCCCTTGTTCGTGGTCTGGTTCGGCATCGGCGAGGGATCGAAGGTGGCGACCATTCTGTTCGGCACCTTCTTTCCGACGGTGATCGCGACCTACAGCGGCATCGACAGCGTCGACCGCAACCTGATCCGCATGGGCCAATCGTTCGAGCTGAGCTGGCTGTCGATCGTGCGCAAGATCATCATCCCGGGCGCGCTGCCGTCGATCCTGTCGGGCTTCCGCATCTCCGCCGCGATCGCCATCGTGCTCTTGGTGGCGGCCGAGATGATCGGCGCGCAATACGGCATCGGCGCCTATATCCTCACCGCAGGCGCGGAGTTCGCCATCGACAAGCTGATCGCCGGCGTCGCGCTTCTGTCGGTGATCGGGCTGGCGATAGCCTGGCTGATCGGGCGGGCGGAGAAACACCTGCTCGATTGGCGCACCTGAAACGGGCGGCCGCCGCGCGCGAAACGCGGCGGCCGCGCCGCCGTCACTAGCCGCCCAGCGGCATCTCGGCCTTGCCGATCTGGACCAGGCGGTTGCCCCGCTCGTCGAGCGAGTAAGGCAGGAACTGGATGTGGCGCGCGATCTCGCGGCGCGCCTGCTGCATGCGCGATTCGATCAGCGCGTTCATGACGCGGGCGAACAGACTCTTGCGCGGCGCGCCCGCCTCGGCGCGGGCGGCCCTGACCGCCTTGCGCGCGGCAACGCGCGCATCGCCATAAGTGACGGCAACCATGGTGTGTCTCCTTCTCGTCAGCGAGGTTTCAACAAACGCCCTGGCGTCATCCCTGACTATTGCGGCGCACAATAAGCTGTCTCGCATTTGCTAAGTAGGCGTGACGCTGCATAGAGCTCTGTATTTTACGCATGAAACATTAACGGCCTGGTGAGTTCGGTGCCGGAATGGGGCCGGAATATTGCATTGCACAAATGCGACTCACGCGGCCGATTCGACTGCCGCATCGCGCCGCGGAGTCTCCGCTGCCCGGCCCAAGCGGGCCCGCATTGCCACGCGGGCGAAGCGCGTTAGAGTGCCGGCCATGTTCGAGGCCCGTTTCCAGACATTCGACGACGCCAGCGAGCGCGCCGAAAGCGCGCAGCGCGTCACCGCCCTGCGCGACGAGATGGCGGGGCGCGGGCTCGACGGTTTTCTGGTGCCGCGCGCCGACTGCCAGCAGAACGAATATCTGCCGGCGAGCCACGAGCGGCTGGCCTGGCTCACCGGCTTCACCGGCTCGGCCGGCTTCGCCATCGTGCTCAACGACCAAGCGGTGATCTTCGTCGACGGGCGCTACACCGTGCAGGCGGAGGCCCAGGTCGACAAGGACGTGTTCGCCATCGAGCACCTGACCGACAACCCGCCGGCGCAATGGCTCGAGCAGAACGTCAAGAACGGCGCCAAGATCGGCTACGATCCCTGGCTACACACCAGCGAGGGCGCCGAGCGCTTCAAGACGGCCTGCGCCAAGGCAAACGCCGAGCTGGTGGCGGTCACCGGCAATCCGATCGACGCCTTGTGGCGCGCGCGGCCGGCGGCGCCAAATGCGCCGGTCAGCCTGCACGACGTCAAGTTCGCCGGCGAGAGCGCGGCCGACAAGATCGCGCGCATCCAGGCCGAGCTCGCGCGGCAGCGCGCCGACGTGCTGGTGGTGTCGGATCCGCAGAACGTCGCCTGGACCTTCAACATCCGCGGCGCCGACGTGGCGCATACGCCGCTGGTGCTCGGCTTCGCGATAGCGCCGCGCGAGGGCAAGCCGGCGCTTTACGTGGCAGAAGGCAAGCTCAACGACGATGTGCGCGCGGCGCTGACGCCGGTCGCCGAGCTGCGCTCACCGGACGCGCTGGAAGCCGACCTTGCGCGGCTCGGCGAAAAGACAGTGCTGCTCGACCAGGCGAGCGCGGCCGACAGGCTGACCCGGCTGGTCGCCGAGCACGGCGGCAAGCCGCGGCGCGGCGCCGATCCGATCGCGCTGATGAAGGCGGTGAAGAACCACGTGGAGATCCTAGGCACCCGCGCGGCGCACCAGCGCGACGGCGCGGCGCTCACCCGTTTTCTCTGCTGGCTCGACCGCGAGGCGCCGAGCGGCAAGCTGAGCGAGATCGACGCGGTCAAGGCGCTGGAAAGCTTCCGCCGCGACACTGGCCTGCTCAAGGACATCTCGTTTCCCACCATCGCCGGCGCGGGCCCGAACGGCGCCATCGTGCACTACCGCGTCACCGAAAGCTCGAACCGGCGCCTCGGCATGAACGAATTGTTCCTCGTCGATTCCGGCGCGCAATACGAGGACGGCACCACCGACGTGACGCGCACCGTCGCCATCGGCACGCCGAGCGACGAGATGCGCGACCGCTTCACCCGCGTGCTCAAGGGCCACATCGCCATCGCCACCGCCGTGTTCCCGGAGAACACGAGCGGAGCACAGCTCGATTCGCTGGCGCGCGTCGCGCTGTGGCAGGCGGGACTCGACTTCGATCACGGCACCGGCCACGGCGTCGGCAGCTATCTATCGGTGCACGAGGGGCCGGCGCGCATTTCCAAGCTCGGCACGGTGGGCTTGCGGCGCGGCATGATCCTGTCGAACGAGCCGGGCTACTACAAGACCGCGGCTTACGGCATCCGCACCGAGAGCCTGGTGCTGGTGATTGCCGCGCCCGAGCCGAAAGGCGCCGAAAAGCCGCTCAACGCCTTCGAGACGTTGACGCTGGCGCCGATCGACCGCCGGTTAATCGACACGCGCCTGCTCACCGCCAAGGAGCGGCACTGGCTCGACAGCTATCATGCGCGCGTGCAGGAAATGATCGCGCCGCTGGTAGAGGCGGAAACGCAGGGCTGGCTGGAGCGGGCGACAAGGCCTTTATAGGGAGGGATCGCGCCCGCCTCTTTTTCGGCTGTCATCGTCCGCGAAAGCGGACGATCCAGTAGTCACTGCGCTCTCGGTATTTACTGGGTCCCCGCCTTTGCGGGGACAACAGCAGAAAATGTGGCGCGGGCTAACCGCCCACCAGCTTCAGCCACTCGTCCTCGCTCAGCACCTGAACGCCGAGCTTTTTGGCGTTGGCGAGTTTGGAGCCGGCGCGGGGGCCTGCCACCACGAAATCGGTCTTCTTCGACACCGAGCCGGAGGCGTGCGCGCCGAGGCGCTCGGCCTGCGCCTTCGCCTCCTCGCGCGTCATCTTCTCAAGGCTGCCGGTGAACACGACCGTCTTGCCGGCGATCTTCGAATTCGCCTTCGGCCTGGCGACGTCTAGAATGTCCACCTCTTTGGTGAGCCGCTCGACGATATCCTTGTTATGCTTCTCGCCGAAATAATCCTTGATGCTGTCGATCACGGTGTCGCCGATCTGGTCGAGCGCGTCCATTTCGGCGACGGCCTCCTCGTCGCCGTTGGCGATCTTTTGACAGGTGTCGTGGAACGCCTTCCAGGAGCCGTAGCCGCGCGCCAGCGCCCGCGCGGTGGTCTCGCCGACATGGCGCATGCCGAGCGCATAGATGAAGCGGTCGAGCGGAATTTCGCGGCGCTGCTCGATGGCATTGAACAGATTCCGCACCGACGTCTCGCCGTAGCCTTCCTCTTCCAGCAAGTGGTTTCTGTGCTTCTGCGCCAGCGTGAAGATGTCGGCCGGCTCCTTGACCCAACCCTTCTCGAAGAACAGCTCCACCTGTTTCTCGCCCAGGCCTTCGATGTCGAAGGCGCGGCGCGAGGCGAACAGCTTGAGATGCTCGATCTTCTGGAACGGGCAGGCGAACTCCCCGGTGCAATGCGCGCGGGCGCCTTCCTCGCCGCTGGCGGTCTTCTCGCGCTCGATTTTGGTGTGGAGCGGACACGGGCACCTGGTCGGAAAGTGATAGGGCTTGGCATGCTTGGGCCGCTTGGCGATGACAACGTCGACCACCTGCGGGATCACGTCGCCGGCGCGCTGGATGATCACGGTGTCCCCGAGACGCAGGTCGTGGCCGCCGCGGATCGGCTCGCCGTCGCCGCCGATGCCCTTGATGTAGTCCTCGTTGTGCAAAGTGACGTTCTGCACGATGACGCCACCGACGCCGACCGGCTCTAGCTTGCCCACCGGCGTGAGCGCGCCGGTGCGGCCGACCTGGATTTCGATATCCTTGAGCACGGTGGTGGCGCGCTCGGCAGGAAACTTGTGCGCAATCGCCCAACGGGGCGAGCGCGAGACGTAACCGAGCCGCTCCTGCCAGTCGAGACGGTCGACCTTGTAGACCACGCCGTCGATGTCATAGTTGAGATGGGCGCGGCGCTCCTCGATATGGCGGTGAAAGGCGAGCAGTTCGTCGAGCGAGTGGCACAGCTTGGTGAGCGGATTGGTCTTGAAGCCGCGATGCTCGAACCACTTGACCATGCCGGACTGGGTGTCGGCCGGCATCTCGCTCATCTCGCCCCAGGCATAGGCGAAGAAGCCGAGCGGGCGCGTGGCGGTGATGGCCGGGTCCTTCTGGCGCAGCGAGCCGGCGGCGGAGTTGCGCGGATTGGCGAAGATCTGCTCACCGGCTTTTTTCTGCCGTTCGTTGAGATCGAGGAAGGCCTGCTTGGTCATGTAGACCTCGCCGCGCACCTCCACCACCGCCGGCAAGTGGCTGCCCTTCAGCTTGTTCGGCACATCATGAAGCGTGCGGATATTGGCTGTGACGTCCTCGCCCTCGGTGCCGTCGCCGCGGGTGGCGGCGACCACGAGTTCGCCACGCTCATAGCGCAGCGACATGGAAAGACCATCGATCTTCGGCTCGGCCGAGAAGGTGATCTTGTCGCGCTCGCCCAGCTTGAGAAAGCGGCGGATGCGGGCGACGAAGTCGCGCACGTCGTCCTCCGCCATGGCGTTGTCGAGCGACAGCATCGGCACCGCGTGACGCACCTTGCGGAAGCGGCCCGTGGGCGCGGCGCCGACCCGCTTCGACGGCGAGTCGGCGCGGATCAGATGCGGAAAGTGCTTCTCGATTGCGGCGTTGCGCTCGCGCAGGGCGTCATAGGCGGCGTCGGTGATGACCGGCTTGTCCTCCTGGTAGTAGCGCCGGTCGTGCTCGGCGATCTCGTGGGCCAGCCGCTTCAGCTCGACCTTAGCCTGGGCCTCGGTCAGGTCTTCGGGGGCGGTCTTGGTGGGGTCGTGCTTGGCCATGTTGCTCTTCGATTTGGGGCCGCGGCGCCGCATTGCGCCGGCCGGGAAATTACCCGAATGTCGGCGTGAGAACCAAGGCCGGCAACCCGGCCACCCACGAGGAAACGTCAGCGGCGCCCATGTTGATCCACCCGCGCGGCAAGAACCGCCCGTACCACCTCGGCCCCTTCCCGCTGGAAATGCTGGCGCGCGACCAAGGCGTGGCGGAACGAGAGGCGGCGCGCCCGCCGCTCGCAGCCAGTTCGGAGGCCGCGCCGGAGGGGCCACTGGCGCGGGCTGCGGCGCACTACGGGGAGCTGTTCGCCAAATTCGCCGACGG